>NZ_VRVA01000039.1:0-45744 GCF_008039945.1 Methylobacterium sp. WL64 | reverse complement strand
GCGCCGTCCCCTGCCCAGACCAGCCCGCTGCCGACCACGACGGCGCCCAACCCGGTCGCCGACCCGACCAAGAGCGCCGCCCCGGCGCCGCAGCAGGCGATCGCTCCGCCCCCCGCCGGCCAGGCGGCCGTCGGCACGCCGGGGCGCCCGACCCTCATCGAGAAGCCCGGCGAGCCGGGCGACGTCGATGAGGTGACCCTGCCGGCCAAGCCCGCCGCGATCCTCTCGGGCAAGACCAAGTGGGAGGAGGCCATCGTCAACCTGAGGCAGGCCTTCGCGCGGATCGAGGCGGATCTCGCCAAGGCCGGCATCGCCCCCGCGGGCCGGCCGCTGGCGGTGTTCACCCGCACCGACGACGACGGCTTCGAGTACGAGGCGATGATCCCGGTGGCCGCGCCCCCGAGCCCGGCACCCGCGGAGGCCGACGGCCTGCGTTTCGGCACGACCCCCTCCGGCAAGGCCCTGCGCTTCCCGCACAAGGGCTCCTACGAGTCGATCGACGGCACCTACGAGACCCTGACGGCCTATCTCGACGCCAAGGACATCGTCGTCCAAGACCGCTTCATCGAGGAATACGCCACCGACCTCAAGGACGGCACCGACGACAACCTCGATGTGAATATTTTTGCATTGGTGAAGTAGGTTTCGAGAGGCGGTCACAACAAGAATTCTTGTTTCTTTTGGCGAGCGCGATCTGGCCGGGACTCTCTCAGCAGCCCTGTCATCCCGGGGCCGCGAAGCGGAACCCGGGATCGATGACCGCTGACCGTTCAAGATCTCGCGCCGTCGGCGGCTCTGGGTTCCGGGCTCGCCTGCGGCGTCCCGGAATGACAATGCGCCTTATCCGGTCATCGAAAAATCGCCGAAGGACGAATGGGCTTCGGCGATGCCGCGATCTGTCAGAAATCGCTTCCTCGGCACGATGACCCAGTAACCGCCTACGAATATCTCGCAGCCTTGGTCGATGGACAGATCGCCGCTGTATTTGGCACCCCGGAACAGTGGTGGCGGCTTGGGGATTCCCCGTGCATGCCGACCTCCCTCTTCCCGACCGCCACTGCGTCCGCGCCGCGTCGTAAGTCCGTCGCCGCGCCGGCCGACCCGGCGGTCACCGACAAGGCGCGCGCGGTCCATGCCAGACTCTGCCCGGTCTACGGCTGCCCGATCCCGTACTTCCACAGCCTCGATCCAGCGAGCGAGCTGATCTCGTCGCTGCTCTCGCACCGGACCCGCAACGCCGAATCCGGGCGGGCCTTCAAGGCCTTGCGCGCTCGGTTCCCGGACTGGGAGGCGGTGATCGACGCCGATGTGGCGGAGATCCAGGCTGCTATCGCCGGCGTGACCTGGCCGGAGCTGAAGGCGCCCCGGATCCGCGACGTGCTGGTGGCGGTGCGCGATCGCTGCGGCAGCCTCGATCTGGCGTTCCTGGCGGGTATGGACGTCGCGGCGGCCCGGGCCTGGCTGGAGGCGATCCCGGGAATCGGCCCGAAGACCAGCGCGGCGGTACTGTCGTTCTCGACCCTGCGGATGCCGGCCCTGCCGGTGGACAGCCACCACCACCGCGTCGCCCAGCGCCTCGGGCTGATCGGTCCGCGGATCGATGTCGGACCCTCGCATGCCATCCTTCGGGCGCAACTGCCCGCGGACTGGAGCGCGCAGGACCTCTACGACAATCACGAGATCCTGATGCTGCACGGCCAGCAGGTCTGCCATCATCGCCGTCCGGCCTGCGGGCGCTGCGTCCTGGTCGATCTATGCCCAAGTGCGGCGCTGACGGCCCGGGAGCCGTGAGCGCATCCTTGACCGGTCCCGGCCGCGGGTGCGAGTAACCCCGCGCCCGGCAGGCGCGCAGCCCCGGCTATGTACTGCTCAGGATCGGCGCCGATGGCCACGTTCACCGAATTGGTCTTCTCGGGCGTCCAGCCCACCGGCAACCTGCATCTCGGGAACTACCTCGGGGCGGTGAAACGCTTCGTGGAGATGCAGGCGCGCGACGCGCAGTGCCTATACTGCGTTGTGGATATGCACGCGATCACCGTCTGGCAGGACCCCGAGGCCCTGCGCGGCCAGATCCGCGAAGTCACGGCCGCGTTCCTGGCCGCCGGCATCGATCCCAAGCGCGCGATCGTGTTCAACCAAAGCCAAGTGCCTCAGCACGCCGAACTCGCCTGGGTGTTCAACTGCGTCGCGCGGCTGGGTTGGCTGAACCGCATGACCCAGTTCAAGGAGAAGGCCGGCAAGGACCGGGAGAACGCCTCGATCGGGCTCTACGATTACCCGGTGCTGATGGCAGCCGACATCCTGGCCTACCGTGCCACCCACGTGCCCGTGGGCGAGGACCAGAAACAGCACTTGGAGCTGACCCGGGACATCGCCCAGAAGTTCAACACCGATTTTTCGGGCTCGATCGCAGCGCATGGCCACGGTGAGGCGTTCTTCCCGCTGACCGAGCCGTTGGTCGGCGGGCCAGCCGCGCGGGTGATGTCGCTGCGGGATGGGTCCAAAAAAATGTCCAAGTCGGACCCGTCCGACAACGCGCGGATCAACCTCACCGACGAAGCCGACACCATCGCCCAGAAGATCCGGCGGGCAAAAACGGATTCCGATCCGCTGCCTTCTGAAATCGCGGGGCTCAAGGAGCGGCCGGAGGCGGACAACCTCGTGGGGATCTACGCCGCACTCGCCGGCATCACCCGCGAGGAGGTGCTGCGCGATTTCGGCGGGGCGCAGTTCTCGACCTTCAAGCCGGCTCTGGCCGACCTCGCGGTGACGAACCTGGCGCCGATCGCCGGCGAGATGCGCCGGCTGACCGCCGATCCGGGCCATATCGACGCCGTGCTGGCCGACGGCGCCGGGCGGGCCGAAACGATCGCGGCGCAAACGCTGGACGCGGTCAAGGACATCGTCGGCTTCGTACGCCGGAGCCCGAACCTTCAGGCGGTGCGGTGACGGT
Source organism: Methylobacterium sp. WL64 (assembly GCF_008039945.1). Lineage (NCBI taxonomy): Bacteria > Pseudomonadati > Pseudomonadota > Alphaproteobacteria > Hyphomicrobiales > Methylobacteriaceae > Methylobacterium > Methylobacterium sp. WL64. The sequence goes on along the minus strand of NZ_VRVA01000039.1, from coordinate 42,791 downwards.
CCGGGCGCTCGTCTTCGACGTCTTCGGGACGCTCGTCGACTGGCGCTCCGGGGTCGCCCGGGAGGCCGGGCGCCTGCTCAACGCTCACGCGCCGGCGCTCGATGCCGGCGCCTTCGCCGATGCCTGGCGCGGATGTTACGGCCCGTCGATGGAGACCGTGCGCTCCGGCGCGCGTACTTACGTCGATCTCGACACACTGCAGGCGGAATCGCTCCCCGGCGTGCTGGCGCAGTTCGGCATCGCGGGTGTGCCGGACGACGTGCAGCGGGAGCTGGTCCAGGCCTGGCACCGGCTCGACGCTTGGCCCGAGGTGCCGGACGCGATGCGCCGGCTGCGGGAGCGTTACCTCCTGGCGCCCAACTCCAACGGCCATGTCCGGCTCATGGCCGACCTCGCCCGGCGCAACGGCCTGATCTTCGACGCGATCCTGGGCGCCGGCTATTCCCGCGACTACAAGCCCAAGCCCGCGCTCTACCGCGACGCGGTGGCGGCGTTCGGCTTCGCGCCGGGCGAGACCCTGATGGTCGCGGCCCATTCGAACGACCTCGCGGCGGCGGCCAGCTACGGCCTATCCACCGCCCACATCGCCCGGCCCCACGAGCACGGGCCGGCCAGCGGCGAGACCGCGCCGACTGTCCCGGTCACGTACGCGGCCCGGGACCTCGCGGACCTGGCCAATCAACTCGGCTGCTGACGGCGGAACACGAGGGGGAGCAGGATGGCCGATTGGAACCCCGCCCTCTACACCCGCTGCGAGGACGAGCGCACCCGGCCGGCGGCCGAGTTGCTGGCCCGGGTGCCCCTCGACCGGCCGCGCCTCGCCTACGATCTCGGCTGCGGCCCGGGTAATTCCACCGCGTTGATCGCGGCGCGCTTTCCCGATGCGGAGGTCATCGGGCTCGATACGTCTCCGGCGATGCTGGAGAGCGCCCGGGCCCGCCTGCCCGGCCTCGGCTTCGCGCTCGCCGACGCCGCCACCTGGACACCGGAGCGGGCGCCGGACCTGATCTACGCCAACGCGGTGCTGCAATGGCTGCCCGACCATCCGGCGCTGCTGCCCCGGCTGTTCGGTCTCCTGGCGCCCGGCGGCGTGCTGGCGGTGCAGATGCCCGACAACCTCGCCGAACCCTCGCACCGCCTGATGCGTGAGACCGCCTCCGCCGGCCCCTGGGCAGCGGCGATCGGCGATCCGGCTGTGGCCGGGCGCCTCGGCCGGATGCTGGACCCGGCCGGCTACTACGACCTGCTGGCGCCGCTGGCATCCGACGTGGATGTCTGGCGCACCGCCTATCACCACCCGATGGCGGATGCAGTCGCCATCGTGGACTGGGTCCGCGCCACCGGGCTGCGGACGTTCCTCGATCCGCTGCACCCGGATCAGGCGGCCGGGTTCCTGGCGGCCTACGAGACTGCCATCGAGACCGGCTACCCGCCCCGCAGCGACGGAAGGCGCCTGCTGGCGTTTCCACGGGTGTTCATCGTGGCCCGTAACGACGGGTAGCGGCTCCGGCTTCGGCGAGCACGGCTGACATCGCGCGCTCCATCGGATCGTCCCGCACCGTCATTGCGCGCCTTGCCCAGCGATACACCCCTTCCGGCGATCGTGCGTTGCCCTGGGTTGCTTCGCTCACGCTCGCAATGGACGGTGAGCCGTGCGTAGGGTGTTCGTTCAGGCCTCGCCGCGGGCGACGAGCGCCTCGTACTCGGCGACTTCAAGTTTGCCCTCTTGAGCGACCCGGGCCTTGTCCGCATCGCTGATCACGTCACCGGCGAGGTCAAGGCGCTTCCAGGAGGCCAGCGGGGTCTCGCGGCCGGGGGTCGGGACGTACTTGTTCTGCTCGAGCTTCTGGTACTTGTGGATGTAGCGCGGGCAGTTGACCCAGATCTTCTTCACCGCGACCTTCACCAGGTACTTGGCCTCGGTGTACTCGGCCATCAGGGCGTCGTCGCGCAGCAGCGTGGCGTGGCCCTGGACGCGGATCCGGTGCGGCGTCTCGAAGTCGATGAACAGCAGGCCGACCTTGGCCTGACCCTCGATGTTGCCCATCGAGTAGAACATGCCGTTGCCGTCGAAGCCCGGGAAGGCGAGCGTGTTCTCATCGAGCACCTTCACCACACCCGGGGGTCCGCCCTTGTACGAGACGGTCGGCATCCCGTCGGGATCGACCGTGGACAGGAAGAACATATCCCGGGAGGCGATGAAGGCGCCCTCGTCCGGCTGGATGCTCTCGTGGACCCAATCCTCGTCGAGGCGCACGGCGAGCTTGGTGGTGCCGAACTCGGTCTGCAGCGCCCGGTGGGCGTCCGAATAGAGCGATGCCATGGCGTGTCCTCTCCAACCCTGTCCGGTCCTCATGCAGCCGGGACCGCTGGGGCGGTTATTGTCGGGAAGGGTCGCGTTCGGCAACCGCCAATAGAAAAGGCCGGCCTCGCTTTCGCGTGACCGGCCCCCGAGATGCGGCCGGGCAAAGCCCGGCCGCCAAATCCCAAATCAATTGCGGCTCTTGTCGACCAGCGCCTTCTCGGAGATCCACGGCATCATGGCGCGGAGCTTGGTGCCGACCTCCTCGATCGGGTGGGTGGCGAGCTTGGCGCGGGTCGCCTTGAACGAGGTCTGGTTGACCTTGTTTTCCAGCATCCAGTTCCGGGTGAAGGTGCCCGATTGGATGTCGTTGAGCACGCGCTTCATCTCGGCCTTGGTCTCAGGCGTGACGATGCGCGGGCCGGTGACGTACTCGCCGTACTCGGCCGTGTTGGAGATCGAGTAGTTCATGTTGGCGATGCCGCCCTCGTAGATGAGGTCGACGATCAGCTTCACCTCGTGCAGGCACTCGAAATAGGCCATCTCGGGGGCGTAGCCCGCCTCGACCAGGGTCTCGAAGCCGGCCTTGATCAACTCGACAAGGCCACCGCAGAGCACGGCCTGCTCGCCGAACAGGTCGGTCTCGCACTCTTCCTTGAAGGTGGTCTCGATGATGCCGGCGCGACCGCCGCCGTTGGCCGAGGCGTAGGACAGGCCGAGATCGTGGGCGTTGCCGGAAGCGTCCTGGGCGATGGCGATCAAGGTCGGCACGCCGCCGCCGCGCAGGTACTCGGAGCGGACGGTGTGGCCGGGGCCCTTCGGGGCGACCATCAGGACGTCGAGGTCCTTGCGCGGCTCGATCAGGTTGAAGTGGACGTTGAGGCCGTGGGCGAACAGGAGGGCGGCGCCCTGCTTCATGTTGCCTTCGAGGGACTCGCGGTAGATGTCGCCCTGCAACTCGTCGGGGGTGAGCATCATCACGACGTCGGCCCACTTGGCGGCCTCGGCGACCGACAGGACCTTGAAGCCCTCGTGCTCGGCCTTCTTGGCCGTGGCGGAGCCCTCGCGCAACGCGATGACGATGTCCTTCACGCCGGAATCGCGCAGGTTGAGCGCGTGGGCGTGGCCCTGGCTGCCGTAGCCGACGATGGCGACCTTCTTGCCCTTGATCAGGTTCAGGTCGGCGTCGCGATCGTAATAAACCCGCATGTCGGTTTCCTCTTCAGGTGCTGGTTTCGGGTGAGGTTAGGCTTTGGCCTGGCCGTACAGGGCCAGGAACTGCTCCACGGCGCGCTCCGCATCGCGCCGGATCTCATCTGCATCGAGGTCGAGCGCCTCGCCGAGCAGAAGTCGGATCTGAATATCGCGGCCGACGAGGCCGAAGAAGGTCCGGAACGCCGCCTCGCTGTCGGCGAAAGCGAGGAGCCCGGCGGTGCGCCCGGCCTCCAGCACCGGCTTCACCCGCTCACCGATGGCGAAGCGACCGTTCGCCAGTACGATGCCGCCGAGGTTGCTCTTGCGCGAGCCGGCATGGGCGACGGCGATCCGGTTCAGCGCCACCGAGGTGCGGCTCGCGATCACCGTCAACCAGGAGACCGCGAAGTCCTGAAGATGCTCCCGCAGGGTCGTCCCGTCGAGGGCTTGCACGGCCTCGCGGCCGGCATGGACCCGGGACGCCTGCCACCGCACGGTGGCGGTGAGCAGGCCGTCGCGGTCGCCGAACCATTTGTACAGCGTCTCCTTGGAGCAGCTGGCCCGGCGCGCGACGGCGTCCATGGTGAGTTGGTCCCCGTCCTCGACCATGAGGGCGAGCACGGCATCGAGCACGGCCTGCTGGCGCACGGATGGCGACTCGTGCGCCTGGGCGCCCGCCTCCATCGTCTCCTGCCGCTCTGCGAGGCTCGACCGCATCGTTCCCAGTACCGTACCGTACGGTACGCTCGATAGAGCGATTCGTCCTACGCCGCAAGGGGCCGGACGACGCTGGATCTACGCTGGCAGGGACAGCCCCTCGCGCCCGAACACCGCCTGCACCGCCGGCCGCTCGGCGACCCGTCGAGCGTGTGCGTGCCACGCCGGAAAGCGCTCTGCCATATCGAACTTGATCGACGACCCGGACGCCCAGACCCAGAACACCATCAGGTAGGCATCGACCACGCCGTAGCGATCGCCCACCGCCCAGCCGCCGTTCGAGAGCCGGACCTCGGTCATGGTGCAGAGGTCGCCGTAGGTGTCCGCAGCCTTGGCACGGATGCCGGCGAAGGCGTCCTCGTCGGCGGTGTAGCGCTCGGGGCGACGGACATGCGCGTAGGCGACGTGGTGGTTGGCGGCGAGCCAGCCCAACCACTCGTCGGCCACGGCCTGCGCGCGCAGGTCGGTCGGCCAAAAGCCCTTCTCGGGCACGGAGCGGGCGACGTGGCGCAGGATCGCGGCGCACTCGGTCAGCACCCAGCCGTCCTCGACCAGAGCTGGCACACGGCCGCGCTCGTTGATCGCGAGGTATTCCGGTGCCCTCTGGTCCCCCGCCGCGAGGTTGAGCTTCACGCCCTCGAACGGCAGCCCTGATTCTTCGAGGATGATGTGGGCGGCCAGTGAGCAGGCGCCGGGGGCGTAGTAGAGGGTGCGGGTTGTCATGCGGGCGCTTTGCGGTCTTGGAATCAATAGCAGGCAACCCGGGATTACCGTCTCGGATCCGCGAACCGGGAGGCCTGCAGGCCGATCAGTGTCGCGACCCGGGGGCGAGCCTCGGCGAGAACCACAGCGGGTGCCGTGCCAAGGCGTCTCAAGATGCGGGTACGCTGATCGATCGCGCGGATTTGATCCGTCGGAGCCGCGCCCGCACCGACGGAGCCGGGCGGCAGCATCACTTCCGCGGCCAGGGCTCGCTAATGCGCCTGGTGCGCACGGCTCAGCCGCGCGGCGAGATCATCGCCCCAACGGGTGACCTCGGCTTCCATGGCTCCGCATCCCACGAGGACGGCGGAGCATAGCAGATCCGAGCCTTTGGCCCCTACAGCGGCTCCGACCCGCGCCCCATGGCGCTGATGCCGGTGCGGCAGATCTCGACCAGGCCGATCACGCTCATCAGGCGCACGAACCGGTCGATCTCCTCGGTCGCGCCTGTCAGCTCGAACACGAAGGAGTTGAGCGTGGCGTCGAGCGTCTTGGCGCCGAAGGCGGCGGCCAGGCGCAGGGCCTCGCTGCGGTGCTCGCCTTCGCCCTTGACCTTCACGAGGCAGATCTCGCGCTCCAGCGCGTTGCCCTGGAGCGTCAGGTCCACGACCCGGTGGACCGGCACCAGCCGGTCGAGCTGCGCCTTGATCTGCTCGATCACGGCGTTGGTGCCGGCGGTCACGATGGTGATGCGCGAGATGTGGCGCGCCTCCTCGGTCTCGGAGACGGTCAGGCTCTCGATGTTATAGCCGCGGCCGGAGAACATGCCGGAGATGCGGGCGAGCACGCCGGGCTCGTTGTCCACGATCACGGCGAGCGTGTGCCGGTTCACCGGCTCGACGCGGACGGCGTCGGGATAGTGGGTGTTCATCGCGTTCATCGCCGGCTTCGTCCTCGTCCAGTCCTGCTCATGGCGGCGATCCGAGCGCGTCTCGCGCAAGGCAAGCGCGACCGCGCACCGCCGCCCATGCGGCGGGCAGCGGCCCCGAAGGGCCGCCACCCTGAAAACCTCACACCAGCATCTTGCCTTCCTCGGAGATCACGTCGCCGAGTTCGACGCCGGTCTCACCGAGGTAATCGGACAGGAGCATCTCGTTATGCGCCTTGCCCGACGGGATCATCGGGAAGCAGTTCTCGGTCTTGTCGACGATGCAATCGAACAGCACCGGCCCGTCATAGGCCAGCATCTCCGCGATCGCGCCGTCGAGGTCGCCCGGATTCTCGCAGCGCATGCCCTTGGCGCCGTAGGCCTCCGCCAGCTTGACGAAGTCCGGAAGGCTCTCGGAGTAGCTCTGCGAGTAGCGCGAACCGTGCAGCAGCTCCTGCCACTGCCGAACCATGCCCATGTACTCGTTGTTCAGGATGAACACCTTGACCGGCAGCCGGTACTGAACCGCGGTCGAGAGTTCCTGCATGTTCATCAGGATCGAGGCCTCGCCGGCGATGTCGATCACCAACCCCTTCGGGTGGGCGAGCTGCGTGCCGATGGCCGCCGGCAGGCCGTACCCCATGGTGCCGAGGCCGCCGCTCGTCATCCAGCGGTTCGGCTCGTCGTACTTGAAGTACTGCGCCGCCCACATCTGATGCTGGCCGACCTCGGTGGTGATGTAGGTCTCGCGATCCTTGCAGGCTTCGTAGAGGCGCTGCACGGCGTATTGCGGCTTGATGATCGTCCCCGACGGCCAGTAGGCGAGGCAGTCCCGCGCCTTCCAAGCGCCGATCTTCTGGAACCACGGGTCGAGGTTGGATTTCTCCGGCCGCGACGGCAGGGCACGCCAGGCCTCAAGCATGTCGGCCAGCACCGAGGCGCAGTCGCCCACGATCCCGACATCGACCTTGACCACCTTGTTGATCGAGGAGGCGTCGACGTCGATGTGGATCTTCTTGGAGAACGGCGAGAACGCGTCGAGCCGGCCGGTGATCCGGTCATCGAACCGGGCGCCGACGCAGATCATCACGTCGCACTCGTGCATCGCGAGGTTGGCCTCGTAGGTCCCGTGCATGCCGAGCATGCCCAGGAACTTCGGGTCCGTGCCCGGATAGGCGCCGAGCCCCATCAGGGTCGAGGTGACCGGGAAACCGGTCTCGGCAACCAGCTCGCGCAAGAGCCGTGAGGCCTCCGGGCCGGAATTGATCACGCCGCCGCCGGTGTAGAAGACCGGGCGGCGCGCGGTCGCCATCATCTCGACCGCCGCGCGGATCCGGTCGCCGTCGCCCTTGACGGCGGGGCGGTAGGTCTTGTGGCTCGAGATCTCCGGGCGCTCGTAGAGGCCGGAGGCGAACTGGATGTCCTTGGGCAGATCGACCACGACCGGACCGGGCCGGCCGTTCGCCGCGACGTAGAACGCCTCGTGCAGGATCCGCGGCAGGTCCTCGATGGATTTGACCAGGTAATTGTGCTTCGTGCAGTGGCGCGTGATGCCGACCGTGTCGCACTCCTGGAAGGCGTCGGTGCCGATGAGGTGCGTCGGAACCTGCCCGGTGATGCAGACGAGCGGGATCGAATCGAGCAGCGCGTCGGTGAGGCCGGTGACGATGTTGGTGGCACCGGGCCCCGACGTGACCAGCACGCAGCCGACCTTGCCGGACGAGCGCGCATAGCCCTCGGCCGCGTGCACCGCGCCCTGCTCGTGCCGGACGAGCACGTGCTTCACCGCGTCCTGGTGGAATAGAGCGTCGTAGATCGGAAGTACGGCACCGCCCGGATAGCCGAACAGCGTGTCCACGCCCTGATCCCGGAATGCCCGGATGACCATCTCGGCCCCGGTCATGACCTCGCCGCCCATGCTCTCCTCCTCCGCTCCCCGGATCGTCAACGGCGGTCGTGCGCCGCCGGACGGGCCGGTTCTTCTCGTCCTGCACCTTCGTCACGCGAGGCGGCATCCGCCTCGCTCGAAAGTCCTGTCTCCGTCGGTATCTCGAACGCGTGGATCTCGTTGGTCGTGATGCGTCACCGGGCAGCGGGCAATAAAAAAGGGCCCCTAGGGACCCTGCATGCGCCACCGCTCGGATTGCAGCCCTGGTTTAGGGCCGCCCCGTCGGTGACGCTTCCGCTACAATAAGAACCGCGTTCATCGGATATCCGAGCCTGCCTCGCGGCGATCGATGAATCCAGGATCGGATTCAGGTCAGTCGCGCGTGAAGTGTTGGGCCTCATACCGGAGACCTGACAACCGGTCAACGCGTAAGCTGAGGATCGACCGCGCTCAGTGCAGGGGCGGCGGCCGGCGGCGCACCCAGTTGCTCGCCGCGTCGTAGGCCGCGCCGAGCTGGAGGCAGGCGAGCTCGCCGTGGTTCCGGGCGACGATCTGGATACCGGTCGGCAAACCGGTCTCGCCGAAGCCTGCCGGGACGTCGAGGGCCGGGAGGCCCGAGAGGGTCACCGGGATCACGGTCTGCATCCACCGGTGGTAGGTGTCCATCGTGCGGCCGCCGACCTCCCGGGGCCAGCGCAGGTTCTTGTCGAACGGGAAGACCTGTGCGCTCGGCATGACCAGGTAATCGTAGCGCTCCATGAAGCGACGCAGGGTCTCGTACCAGCGGGTGCGCGCCTCCAGGGCGGCGACCACCTGGTCGGCGGTGAGCGCCAAGCCGCGTTCGACTTCCCAGACGGCCTCCGGCTTGAGTTGCGCCCGGTGGGCGGGCTCGTCGTAGAACGGCCGGAGCGAGGCCGAGACCGCCAGCGCCCGCAGGGTCAGCCAGTCGCGCCACTGCGCCTCCATGTCGAACCGGGGCGCGACCTCCTCGACCACGCATCCGATCTCCGTGAAGGTGGCAAGAGCGGCGCGGCCGAGTTCGAGCACCCCGGGATCGAACGGGATCTGGCCGTCGAAATCCCCGAGCCAGGCGATCCGCGTTCCGCGGAAATCCCGGGCCAGCGGGCTCGCGAAGGCGGAGGGGTCCTGACGGATCGTGTTCGGGCAGCGAGGATCGTAGCCGGCCTGGACCGACAGCATCAGGCCGATATCGGCGGGGCTGCGTCCGATCGCACCGAGCACGGACAGGCCCGGGCTGAACACGTCCTTGGTCTCGACCGGGATCCGGCCCCAGCTCGGGCGCAGCCCGAAGCAGTTGTTGAAGGCCGGAGGGTTGCGCAGCGACCCGCCGAAGTCGCTGCCGTCGGCCACCGGTTGCAGCTTGAGCGCAACCGCCACAGCGGCCCCGCCGCTCGACCCGCCGGCGCTCTTCTCCGGGTCGTAGGCATTCCCGGTCACGCCGTAGACCGGGTTGAAGCTGTGCGACCCGAGGCCGAACTCAGGGATGTTGGTCTTGCCGATGAAGATCGCCCCGGCCGCGCGCAGCCGGGCGACCATGATCGTGTCCACCTCGGCAATCCGGCCGGCGAAGATCGGCGAACCTTGAGTGAACGGCAGCCCGCGCACCGCATCGAGATCCTTCACGGCGAGCGGGAAGCCGTGCAGCGGCCCGACGTCCTCGCCGCGCCCGAGGGCGGCATCCCGCGCCTCGGCCTCTCGAACAAGCACCGCGTCGTCCTGAAGCCCGACGATGGCGTTGACCTGCGGATTGAGCCGGTGGATCCGCTCCAGGTACGCGCGCATGACCTCGACGCAGGAGACGACCCGGCCGCGGATGGCAGCCGCGAGATCCACGGCACCGAGCGCCGTGATGCCGTCCTGTCGCTCATCCTGCATGGTCGGGTCTCCGGATCGGTAGGCGGCTTACAGAATGTCGGCGCGAGGGAAAACCGTCTGTCTTCGCCGACATGACCTGTCACCCTCGAGGCGCACGCGATTTGTGCCGAATCTGTTAGATTCCGCGTCTCTGCGCCTGAAGGGTCGCAAGGACCGTGCGCGCTTCCGTGCTGAGGGGCTGAGACCCGTTCAGATCTCGGCTCCCGACGTCCGGACATCGGCGTTCGAAGCTGAGGCGCATCGCCAGTCGCTCGCAGTGGCCGACACCGCAGGCGATGCCGAGCACCAAGCCCGTTCCCGCCTCTACGCCACCACCGCCCAAGGCAGCGTCTCATCCCCGCGGAACACCACCACGGTGGTGGCCTCCACCGCGACCGCCTCGATGGCGCGGCTCTCCCGGCGCTCCAAGGTGACGGTGGCCGCGTTGGGCGCGAGTCCGTGGAAGCGCGCGCCGTTCAGTGACGCGAAGGCCTCGAACCGGTCCAGCGCCCCCTCCTCGTCGAACACCTGCACGTATGTCTGCAAGGCGGTCGGGCCGCAGAACACACCGGCGCAGCCACAGGACGCCTCCTTGGCGCCGCGGACATGCGGGGCGGTGTCGGTGCCGAGGAAGAAGCACGCCTCGCCGGAGGTGGCGGCCGCCCGCAGCGCCAGGCGGTGCCGCTCACGCTTGGCCACCGGCAGGCAATAGAGGTGCGGGCGCAGACCGCCCTGGAAGATGTGGGTGCGGTTGATGACGAGGTGGTGCGGCGTGATCGTCGCCGCCACGCGAGTCCGGTTGGCCCGGACCACGTCGAGGATCTCGGCCGTGGTCGCGTGCTCGACGGTGACCTTCAGCCCCTGGTGGCGGGCGAGCAGCGGGATCAGGCTGCCCTCCATGAACGCCGCCTCGCGGTCGAAGATGTCGATCTCCGGATCGGTGGCCTCGCCGTGGATCAGGAGCGGCATGCCGATCCGCTCCATCCGCTCCAGCACGGGCGCGAGCCCGATCAGGTCGGTGACGCCAGCATGGGAGTTCGTCGTCGCGCCGGCCGGGTAGAGCTTGGCGGCGATCCAGACCTTCTCGGCGAAGCCGCGCTCGATCTCGTCCGGGTCGGTGTCGTCCCGCAGGTAGCAGGTCATCAACGGGGTGAAATCGAGGCCGGCGGGCAGCGCGGCCAGGATCCGCTTGCGATAGGCGCGCGCCGCCGCCACCGTGGTCACCGGCGGGACCAAGTTCGGCATAATGATGCCCCGGGCGAACTGGGCCGCCGTGTAGGGCAGCACCGCCTTCAGCATCGCGCCGTCGCGCAGGTGGATGTGCCAGTCGTCCGGCCGGCGGATGGTGATCCGGTCGGCCGCCGTGGAAGCGGGCGGCTGCGCGGCGGGGAACAGGTCGGCGACGCTCATCGCGGCGGACTCCTCAGGCCTGCCCGAACGCGGAAATGCCGCCGTGGGCGGCGGACCAGTCGGCCGGCGCGTTCAGGAAGCTCTCGACCTCGGCCAGCGTCTTCGGGTCGAAGGTGCCCATCTCCTTGGCCACCGCCAGCACGTCCCACCACGTGGTGAGGTAGTGCAGTTTGATCCCGATCTCCTGCATCAGCGCGGCGCTGCCGGGGAAGATGTCGTAGTAGAACAGCACGAAGCAATGATCGACCTGGGCCCCGGCGTCCCGCAGCGCCTGGCAAAAGTTCACCTTGCTGCGCCCGTCGGTGGCGAGATCCTCCACCAGCAGGGTCCGGGCGCCCTCCACAACCTCGCCCTCGATCTGGGCGTTGCGGCCGAAGCCCTTGGGCTTCTTGCGCACGTACTGCATCGGCAGCATCAGCCGGTCGGCGATCCAGGCGGCGAACGGGATGCCGGCGGTCTCGCCACCCGCGATGTGGGTCAGCGTCTCGTAGCCGATCTCGCGCACGATCGTCGAGGCGGCGAAGTCGATCAGTGTCGAGCGCAGGCGCGGGAACGAGATGATCTTGCGGCAATCGATATAGACCGGGCTGGCCCAGCCGGAGGTGAACTTGAACGGCTCGTCCTTGTAGAAATGGACCGCCTGGATCTCGAGGAACATCTTAGCCGCCTCGCGGGCGATCAGCGTCCGGTCGATGGGCAGGAACGACGTGGTCATGCGGCGTGCGCGCTCCGCTGGGGGCACTCTCCGCCGGCGACCGGTCTCGAGTGCGAGGATGGGGAAGGCCTGACCGGTCTCCTCCGCCCTGTCTCCGCCAGCGTCAACCCTGAACCGGCCGCTATCCGCCGCTCAGGCCGTGCCGGCTTGGGCCCGCAGCTGCGCCAGATGCCGGATCGCTAGGGCGTAGCCGTGCGTCCCGAAACCGGCCAGCACGGCTGTCGCGGCGAGCGAGACGTAGGAATGATGGCGAAACGACTCGCGCCGGTGGACGTTCGAGATGTGGCACTCGATCACCGGCACCTCGCAGGTGTTGAGCGCGTCGAGGATCGCCACCGAGGTGTGGGTGTAGGCGCCGGCATTGATCACGATGCCGGCCGAACCGACCCGGAAGGCCTGGATCGCGTCGATCAGCGCGTGCTCTGCGTTGCTCTGACGGAAATCCACCGTGAGCCCGAAGCCGCCGGCGGTCTCGCGGCACAGGGCCTCGACATCGGCCAGCGTCTCGCGCCCGTAGATCTCCGGCTGCCGCTTGCCGAGCAGGTTCAGGTTCGGCCCGTTCAGGACCAGGATGGTGTCGATCATCGTGTTCCTCGCCGCTCGAATGGCGGCTCGCCTCGACTGCGCCCAGGCCCTGAGACACCCCTTCTCCGATCCACGCCCGCATCCGCGATGTGTGGGCGCAGCGAGCCTCAGGGCGAGGGCGTGGGCCGGCTCGCCCCGTTGTGGCCGCGCGTGGTGCGAGGGTCAAACGAGCCCCCGGTTTCACCCTGTCACCGGCGCCGAGATGTCCCGCCCGGGCGGTTCAGTTTCCCGGTGCGCGACGTTATCCCGGACCGGAACCAGACGGACGATCAGGGAGAAGGCGCGATGGCAGGATCCCCGAGCGAGGCGCCCGTGGTGATCGCGGTGGCGATCACCGGCTCGGTGCCGCGCAAGAAGGACAACCCGGCCGTGCCGGTCACCGTGGCCGAGCAGGTGGAGTCGACGCAACAGGCCTTCGAGGCCGGCGCGACGCTGGCCCATATCCACGTGCGCAACGACGACGAATCGCCCTCCTCCGACCCCGACAAGTTCGCCGCCGTGCAGGAGGGGCTGCGCAAGCACTGTCCCGGGATGATCGTGCAGTTCTCCACCGGCGGGCGCGGGCGCGATCCGGCCGCCCGGGGACTCTCGCTGAAGCACCGTCCCGACATGGCCTCGCTCTCCACCGGCTCGGTGAACTTCCCGACCATCGTGTACGAGAACGGCGCCGGCCTCGTGACCGATCTCGCGAGTCAGATGAAGCAGCACGGGGTGCGGCCGGAGATCGAGATCTTCGACCTGTCGCACCTTCACGGCGCCAGGAGGCTGGTAGAGGCGGGCCTGATCGACGCGCGCCCGCACGTGCAGTTCGTGATGGGCGTCCAGAACGCGATGCCGGCCGAGGAGCACCTGCTCGACATCCTGCTCGCCGAGACGCGGCGGATCCTGCCCGAAGCCACCTGGACCGCCGCCGGGATCGGCCGCAACCAGGCGGTCGTGATGGACTGGGCGCTCGCGCGCGGCGCCGACGCGGTCCGCACCGGCCTGGAGGACAACATCCGGGTGACGAAGGACCGGCTGGCGGCGAGCAACGCCGAGTTGGTCGGCCTCGCTGCGGAAGCGGTCCGCCGCCACGGCCGCAACGTCGCCAGCCCCGCCGAGGCGCGGGCCGCGCTCGGCCTGGCCTGAGACCGTCTTCTCACGGGCCGGACGGCGTGCTAACGATCCGCCCGCGCGGGTGTAGCTCAATGGTAGAGCAGCAGCCTTCCAAGCTGAATACCCGGGTTCGATTCCCGGTACCCGCTCCACGCCGTCTCACCGTCGGAAGCCGATGGCAGCGGCAGCATATCGGATTGGTCTGCGCGCCTCCCGGCCGCGAACGCTCTCAAAGATCCATCGCGCGATCACGCCCGCGAACGTGACCGTGGTCGATGGTCCCGCTCGACCGTCGGACCTGTGACGGTGTGAGACCGAAGCGCTTGCGGAACGTGCGGTTGAAGTAGGACAGGTCGCCGAATCCGACATCGAAGGCGATCGCGCTGACCGGACGGGCATCCTCGGAATCCGTCAGGCGCTGCATCGCCCGGTCGAGGCGGCGGGCGAGGACGAAGCCCGAGAAGGTCTCGCCCTCCGCCTGGAACATCGCCTGGACCTGCCGGCTGGAGATCTGCTGGGCCTGCGCCACCGCCTCCAGGCTCAGGTCCGGCCGGCCGAGGCGCTGCTCCACTTCGGCCTTAAGCGCCTGGATCCGCAGGTCTCGCCGGCTCGGGCCGGGCGCGGAGATCGCGACGCCGGGCTCGCGCACGATGTAGGCCAGCAACTGGGCGAGGTGCTCGCGGACGAGGTCCGCGATGCCCGCGGCCCCCACGGGGATCAGGCCCCGCAGAAGGCTCGCGCCGTAGACGGTCAGCGTCTGCAGCCCCGGATGGTCCCGCCCGATCCGCCGGATGTGACCGGTCTCCAGCGCGGCGAGCGGACCGGTCAGACGCTGCCGGTCGATCGCCAGGAGGTCGATCCGGTCGACCCCCAGTGCGTCGAAGACGGCGTCCCGGCTCGTGGCGACCAGCAGCGCGTCCCTGGAGCAGCAGGCGACCGTGCTCCCGCCCTGGGTCACCTGGAGGCGCCCGATCGCAGGCCGCACCAGCAGCAGGCGCTCGCCCGGGCCCTCGTCGCGCCAGGAACGGGACGGCTCGAACACCGAGGCGATGCCGAGGTCCGGAACGATGCGAATCGCCGTCCGGCCCCGGAACGGAAGGGAATCGGCGTCCGCGCGGGACTCCGGGACGACGCCGGCTGCCGCCCCGCGGGTCACGGCCTGCACCGTGGCGCTCATCGCGGTGGCCAAACCGGGTTTCCCGGCAACGTGGCGGCCAAGCAAAGTCGTTTCGTCATCGCGCCCTCCCTCACCCTGCAGCTGCGCAGCAGTCCATACTCTTGCGCGCCCGAGTCCAAGCGGGTTCGAAATCACCATGCTAGAGCCGCCTAGACATGTCGAGACTTTAGGCATCTTCAACCGAACGTGTCGGCGCCCAAAGTCGCGATGATCTTAAATTAGACAAGTTTCAAACTGGCTGGCCGTCGATTTCTGGCGTTCTTTACACGTCGGACCCGGCTCGGCGGTCGTGGAAGGCGTTCCGACGCGGAATCGCAGGGGTGGGTCTGACAATCATGCGTACCATTCGTCTCGTCGCGATCCTCGGTGCGGGGACCGCCCTGGCCGGGCCGGCCCGGGCCGAGACCGCCGCACCCGTGGTCGCCCTCGACGAAATCTCCGTGACGGCCACCCGCGCGCCGCGCCGGATCGAGGACGTGCCGCAGAGCGTCCAGGTCGTCGATCGCGACCAGATCCGCCAGCAGCTCGCCCTGACCTCGAGCCCCTCGGCGGTGCTTTCGAAGCTGGTGCCGGGCTTCTCTGTGCCGAACGGCACGATCTCCAGCGCCTCCGAGAGCTTCCGGGGCCGCAACCTCCTGGTGCTGATCGACGGCGTGCCCGTGAACACGCCGCTGCGCGACGTCTCGCGCATCCTCAACCTGATCGACCTTAATTCGGTGGAGCGGATCGAGGTGGTGGCCGGCGCCTCCAGCCTCTACAGCGCGGGCGCGACCGGCGGCACCGTCAACTTTATCACCCGGCGCCCGACGGACGGGGCTCCGGTCGTCACCGTGAACACGGCGATCCGGACCTTCACGGCCGACCCGGTTCACGGCGTCGCGCCCGAGACCTCGATCAGCGTGACCGGCAAGGTGCCGGACGGCGTCGATTACGCGTTCACCGGCTCCGGTCGGTTCGCCACCCGCACCTTCGACGGAAAGGGCCGGGAATTGCCCTCCGACGGTCAGCTCGGCCAGGGCGGTGCCGACCGCTTCCAGCTCGGCAACATCAACCTGCGGCTCGGATACGACCTCGATCTCACCAAGCGCGTCGAGTTCGGCCTCACTCAGATCCTGCTCAACCAGGATCCGCGCTACCTGACGGATTACAGCGGTTCCTTCGCCCGGCCCGACTACGCGCGAAGCTATATCGGCCTGCCGGTCGCCGAGGATACGCGCTCACTCTATTTGCGCTATACGGATCGGGATACGCCTCTTGGCAGTTTCTCGATCCTCGGTTTCTATAACGACATCAACAAGCGCTTCAATTATTCGCAATTCGCCTATCCAGCAAACCCGTTCGTCACCTACTCGTTCATCCCCACCGCGCCCACCAGCCTGGCCAACCAGACTGCGCTCGCGACCGAGCGCGGCGGCATCAACCTCACCCTCGATACAGACCTGAGCGCCCTCTTGCCCGGGCTGAAGCTGACCTGGGGCTCCGACATAATCTCGGAATCGACCCGACAGCGGGCGCGGGACGGCAGCGACGTGTTCACGCCCCTGCAGCAGAACAGCTACGCCGGCTTCGCCCTGCTCCAGCTGCCCATCGGCGAGCGGCTGACCGTGCGTGCCGGCATGCGCTACGAGCACTTCGACCTCGACGTCGCAGGCTTCACCCGGCCGACGACCTTCGCGGCCAGCGCGGCGCGCAACGCGCTGGGCTACTCGACCTTCGTGCTGCCGGCCCTCAACGTCACCGGCGGCACGTTCTCCTACTCGGCCCCGACCTTCAACGCCGGCGCGACCTTCAACCTGCTGCCGGGCATCGACCTCTACGGCGGCTTCAGCCAGGGCTACGCGCTCGCCGATATCGGTGCGTTCACGCGCCGGGCCGGGCTGTCCCTCGCCTATGCCTGCCCGATCACCCGTCCGTTCTGCCTGCCGGCGGGCACCACCATCGCGTATTCCAGCATCGCCCCGCAGGCGCAGATCGTGAACTCCTACGATTTCGGCGTTCGCGGCCGGAGCGGGATCTTCTCCGGGAGCCTGGGCGGGTTCGTGTCGACCTCCGACGACGGCACGACGTTCGACCCGCTCACCAACAAGCTGAGCCAGCAGAAGGAGATGATCTACGGGGTCGAGTTCACCGGGAACGCGCAGGTCACGGAGCAACTGAATCTCGGCACCGTGCTCGGCTACCGCGAGGGCCGCTACGACACCAACAAGGACGGGCGCCTCGACAGCTACCTGCCGAACAACCGCATCGGCGCCCCCTTCCACGGCACGCTCTCGGGGACCTACCTGTTCGCGAACGGCGTCTCGCTCCGGGTCGAGGGTGAGGGCTTCAGCGGCCGCGACGCCCGCATCGACCTCATCGGCACCCGCTTCCGCTTGAAGGACGCCTTCACGGTGAACGCCGCGGTCGGCGCGCCCCTGGCCGGAGGCGAGCTCTACGCCTCCGTCGACAACCTGTTCGACCGCGCCTACTGGAATCCGACCGCGACCTCGGTGCGCAACCTGACCGTCTTCGGGCTCGGGCGCACCGTCACCGTCGGCTACCGCAGGACCTTCTGAGGGATGGTCGCCCTCGAAGAGACCGACGACCTCCTGGTCCTGCGCTATCTCGGCCCGACCGAGCCGGGCGACGAGACCGCCTACCTCGAGGCCCTGGAGCAGGTGGGCGCACGGACCGAACCGTTCGCCCTGATCCTGCTGCTCGGCGGCGTCGGCAAGCTTTCGGCGGCCTCCGAGAAGGCGCAGGCCCTCTGGTTCAAGCGGACGCGCGCCGACCTCGAGCGGCACTGCCGCGGCCTCGTGATCGTGCGGCCGGGCTTCGAGGAGGCGGGCGCCGATGTGTTCCGCCGGCTCTGGAACTTCCCGATCGCGATCGCCCCGGACGAGCCCGCCGCCCGAGCCTCCGCGCGGGCCTACCTGACATGAGCGCAGCCTCCTCGGCCCCCGCCGCCGTGACCGTTCCGCCCGACGGGCGGCGCGAGCGGTTCTCGCTCTTCGCGGTGCTCGCCGCCCTCTACATGGCGCAGGCGATCCCCTCCTACCTGATCGCCGCCGCACTCCCGCCGATCATGCGCGAGGCCGGCGTGTCCCGGGCGGCGATCGGCTATCTGAGCCTCCTGTTCCTGCCCCTCGTGCTGAAGTTCCTCTGGGCGCCGCTGATCGACCGGGTACGGCCCTTCGCGCGGGCGCACCGGGCGGGGTGGGTGGTGATGACCCAGGTCGGCGTGATCGGCTGCATCCTCGCGATGCTGCCGCTCGGGCCCACCAACGTGCCCGGGATCATCGGCGTCGGCTTCCTCGCCGCGCTGCTGATCGCGACGCAGGACATCGCCACGGACGGCTACGCCGTGAAGCGGCTGCGGCCGGAGGATCGCGCCATCGGCAACGCCATACAGGGCGGCTCGGTCGCCCTCGGGGTTGTGGTCGGCGGGACGCTGAGCCTCGTCCTCTACCATCATGTCGGCTGGACCGGGATGCTGCTGAGCGCGGCGGCCTTCTCCGTGCCGCCGCTGCTGGCCGCCTTCGCCATGCGCGAGGGTGCGCCCGAGACCGGCGCCACCGCGCCGCGGCCCTCGATCCGGGCCTTCCTGCGGCGGCCGGATGTGCACACCATCCTGTGGGTCGCGCTCACCTACCGGGTGAGCGAGGGGCTCGTGAAGGCCATGGAGGGCGCCTACCTGGTCGATGCCGGCGTTCCCCTCGACAAGATCGGCTACCTGTCCGGCGTCTCGGCGATGACCGCGGGGCTCGCCGGCTCCGGCGTCGCGGCGCTGCTGGTCCGCCGCTACGGCACGGCCGCGACCCTCGGGCTGCTGGGCGGGCTGCGGACCCTCTGCTTCGCCCTGTTCACGGCGCACGCCTTCGGGGCCGTGGTCGGCCTGTGGCCGCTGTTCGGCGCGGCGGGGTTCCAGACCCTGATCCGCTACATGGAGATCGTGGCGCTCTACAGCCTGTTCATGGCGGTGTCCTCGGCGGAACAGCCGGGCACGGACTTCACGATCCTCGCCTGCGCGCAGCTCGTGGTCTACCTCGTCGGCTCGCTGATCTCGGGCAAGCTCGCCGACCTCCTCGGCTACGGCGCCCTTTTCGGGCTCGCGACGCTCCTGTCCGGCCTCGCCACGGTGGCGACCGTCCGGCTGCTCGGGACGGGCCGCGCCAGTCAGGCCACCGGATGACGGGGATCGTCCGGGCGCAGCCGCGCGGCGGCAACGATCAGGGCAAGGCCCAAGGCCGCGCAGGTCCAGAACGGCAGCGCGGGCGCGATCCGGAACGCCGCTCCGCCGCACAGGGCTCCAATCCCCTGGCCGAGCACATGGACGCTCGCGAGCCAGCCGGCGGCCGCGGCCTGGGCGTACCCGGGCACCCGGGCGACCAGGGCGGCGGTGTAATGCGGGGTCGCCAGGGCAATGCCGGCGCCCACCACGACCGTCCCGAGCACGGCGACCCAGGCGGCGGGAGCACAGGCGATCACGCCTGCACCTGCGGCGAAACCCGCAAGCCCGACGCCGAGATTGCTCCGCAGGTTCGGGCCGAGGCGCGGCACCAGGACGAGTTGCGTCAGGATCATCGTCACCGCGACGAGCGCAAAGGTCGCGCCGGCAAGACCCGCAGCGCCCGCCGCGTCGAGGCCGTAGCGCTGCTGCAGGAACAAGCCGAGCACGATCTGGATCTGGCCGAGGCCAAGGGTCAGGGCGAAGCCGATCCCCATGAGCGGCGCGGCCGCGCGCAGAACGCGGCCGCGATGCGCTCCCGCCGGCCTGGCGCCAGGGCTGACGCCCGGGAGGTCGGGCGCGGCCAGCAGGAGCAGCGGGCTCGCCGCCAGAGCCACCAGGGGCACGGCCGTCCCGAACACCCCGACGCCCATCGCCAGCGAGCCGAGGATGCGCCCTGCCGACAGACCGGCACCGAGCCGACCGAGCGCCGCCGGGCGCGCCGTTTCCGCCACCGACCCCAGCACGGCGGCCTGGGCATGCGGCATCACCCCGGCGGCCCCCGCCCCATAGGCGATCCGCGAGGCGACGAGCAGCACCAGGGCTCCAGCGACGGGCAGAGCCGGCACCGTCAGGGCCAGCGCGAACAGGCCGTGGCCGAGCGCCATCAGGGCGGCGAGGGCCGCGAACAGCCGGCGCAGACGCCAACCGATCCCCGCATTCCCCCAGG
Organism: Methylobacterium sp. WL64; assembly: GCF_008039945.1. Lineage (NCBI taxonomy): Bacteria > Pseudomonadati > Pseudomonadota > Alphaproteobacteria > Hyphomicrobiales > Methylobacteriaceae > Methylobacterium > Methylobacterium sp. WL64. The sequence continues at coordinate 23,047 of NZ_VRVA01000039.1, read as the reverse complement.
CCGGCGCGCAGACCAGGAATGCGACCGCCCCGGCGAAGGCGACGCCCCCCATCGCGACCGCGTCGAGCCCGGTGCGCTCGGCCGCCACGGGGACAAGGGCGAGCACGGCCGATTGTCCGAACCCCACCGAGGCCGCGGCGAGGGATAGCTGCCCGGTTGCTCCAGCCCCGGGAGCGCGCGCATCGATCCGAACCATGACACCTCCGTCCGCGCACGGATCTTATTGACTCGATAACCGGCGTGGCAATCGCCAAATCGTATTTTTAAAACAATTCTATAGTATTGATTGCCCATTGCATCTCGTTTTGCTTTTGCATATTGCCAATTTCGCGAGATGAAGAGGGTCGTATGGTTGAAGCCGACATCTCATGTGCCGACGTTGCTTCTCAGGTATCGGCGCGCAGCTTCCTGAACTGCCTGATGCGGGAATGGGCCGGCTGGACTCTGGCGATCGCCGAGCCGCGCGAGGACGATCCGACGCGTCGCACGGTGCGCATTCCGCTGCCGAGCCGGGCTTCAGTGATCGAGATCGCGGTCACCCATGTCTCGTCCGTCGGCCAGCACATGTTCAGGCTGCCGTTTCGCGAGCTGCGCACGGGCGAGCCGCCCCGCATCATGGCCTTCGCAGCGTTCGCGGCAGCGGTCGCGAACGAACCGGCCATCGTCGGACCGGCCGCCCCGCAGGCCGCGCCGACCTTCCTGCGACGCCTTTTTCAGAGCCTCGCCACCATCGAGGACATCCTCGTCCGCGCCCCGGCACCGGGCATCTTCCTGAGCCGCGACCCGAGCTTCCGCGAAGCCGAGCGCGCGCTCCGGTTCGGCCATTCCGTGCACCCAACCCCGCGCAGCCGGGACGAGTTCACGCTGGCCGATTCCCGCGCCTTCGCGCCGGAATACGGTCGGGGCTTTCCCTTGCGCTGGTGGTCGGCCGCGCCGGAGGCGGTCGTCCAGGGTTCCTCGCGGGCTATGAGCGCGGCGGACCTCTGCGCGGGCCTCGCCGCGGAGGATCCCGGCTTCGATCCGACGATCCTTGCCGCGTGCGAGGGCCGCGTGCTCCTGCCGGTCCATCCCTGGCAGGCCGCCCGGCTCGCGCTCGATCCCGAGATCGACGCCCTGTTCCGCGCAGGCCGCCTGCGCGACCACGGCCAGGCCGGCGGGCCCTGGTACGCAACCACATCGCTGCGCAGCCTCTACGCACCCGGTGCGCGCTTCATGCTCAAGCATTCGCTGAGCCTCAGGCTCACCAACTCGCTGCGCCTCATCAAGAGCGTCGAGTGCGCGCGCGGCCTCGTCGTGGATGGGGTGCTGAACGGCCCGGTCGGCGCCGAGATCGCCGCGCGCTGGCCGTGCTTCCACGTCCTCGGCGAGCCGGCCTATCTCGCGCTGCGTGGCGCCGATGGAGGCGTGCTGCCGCAGACGCTCGTGGCGCTGCGCGATAACCCGTTCCGCGGGGCGGACGAGCGGCCGGCCGCAGTGCTGGCCGCTCTCTGCGAGATCTATCCCGACGGGCGGGGCAGCGGGCTAGCCGACACGATCCTGCGCATCGCCGGCCGCGAGAGCGCAGAGGGAGCGGGCGCGGTCGAGACCGTCGCCCTACGCTGGTTCGAGCGCTTCCTCGCCGTCACGGTTGGGCCGATCCTCGAGATCCAGTGCGCGCTCGGCCTGCTGTTCGGCGCGCACCAGCAGAACCTGGTCCTCGAACTCGCGGATGGCTGGCCGGTCAGAACCTACTTCCGCGACTGCCAAGGTACGGGTTTCGTGCGTGAATTCCTTCCGGCCCTCCGCGAGGCCGCCCCTGGGCTCGACCTCGAGGCCGGGCACCTCCTGACCTCCGCGGAGGCTGCGCGGATCATGGCCTACTACCTCGTGGTCAACAGCGTCTTCGCCGTCATCGGAGCCATCGGCATTGCCGGACTAGCGCCGGAGGACGCCCTCACCGGGGCCATGCGCCGCTTCATCGAAGCGCTCGCCGGGAAGGACCTCCGGGACAAGACCTGCCTGCGCCTGCTGCTCGATGCCCCGGCCCTGGGCAGCAAGGGCAACTTCCAGATCTGCTTCCGCAACCTCAATGAGAACACCGACGTGACCGACCCTCTGGCGAGCTACGTGGACCTTCCGAACCCGCTCGCGGCTCCGTCCGCCCGGGCAGGCGCCAAGCCATGACGGTGCGTGCCCGCATCGAAGCCGTAACCGGGACGGCGCTGAACGGCTGGACCGGGACGAGCCGCCACTGGGCCGCCACCGGCGACGATCTCGTGATCGAAAGCCTGCCGTCCGATGCCGGCACGGCCCGGCTGCTCGTATCGCGCAGCGACAACCGGATCGCGGAGGCTGAACTGCGCGACGATGCGGACGAAGCCTTCCTGGCGCTCAACGGCTCGGTCGGCCGTCATCCCGCCGACGCTGCGGTGGTGGCGGCCCTGGTCGAGGCCGCGTTCCAGCGGTGCCCGGAGGCCGGGTGGCTGCGCGTTCCCGGCCTCGGCAAGGCGGCGTCCCTGCGCGCCCTGGCGGCGAAGACTGAGGGTGATCCGGCCGCGCCCGACGCGGTCGTGGAGCGAGCGTCCTTCTACCAGCTCCCCCTGCTCTGGCTGACGGCCGGAACGCGGGCCGCCTACCCGCTGATCCGCTCTCAGATCGGGCCGCAGGATCGGCTGCCACCCCTGCGACCGCCGCAGCCGAACGGCTCGTTCTACCGGCGCTGGCTGCCGCATCTCGGCACGACCCTGTCGTTTCGCGCCATCGACCGGCGGCACGATCTCGGCCTGTTCCATGGCTGGATGAACCAGAAGCGCGTCGCCTATTACTGGGAACTCGCGCAGAGCGAGGCGGACCTGGACCGCTACCTCGCCGACCAGGAGGACGACCCGCACCTGTTCGGGGTGATCGGCAGCTTCGACGACGTGCCGGTCGGCTATTTCGAGTTCTATTGGGCCAAGGAGGATCGGCTCGGGCCCTATTACGACGCCGAGGATTTCGACCGCGGCTGGCACGGGCTGATCGGCAATGTCGCGCACCTGGGAAGGCTGAAGACCCTCGCCTGGTTCAGGGCCATCACACACTACCTCTTCCTCGACGAGCCCCGTACCGGGCGGATCATGGGCGAGCCGCGGGCCACGCATCGCAAGATGCTGAGCTATTGCGGGGATGCGGCCTACGAGACGCTGAAGGAGTTCGACTTCCCCCACAAGCGCGCGGCCCTGGTCTGCTGCGAGCGCGAGCGCTTCTTCTGCGAGGTTCCCCTGTGAGCGTCGGACCGTTGCCGGGTGGCGCGGCCGTGACGGCGCCGTTCTGGCTCGATCTCAATCGTGCGCTCATCGCGGAGACGATCTCCGAACTGGCGTTCGAGGAGGCGTTCATACCCGAGCCGACGGACCGGGCCGGAACGCAGTGGCTGCTGCGCCTCGACGGCGGGATCGCCTACCGCTTCGCGGCCGAACGCCGGATCTGGGGCAACCTCGCGATCGATCCGGCCAGCCTGTTCCGCATCGCGGGCACCCGGGTGAACCCGGCCGGCGACGCGGCCGGGTTCCTGGTGGATGCAAGCCGGACGCTGGAGATCGAGCCCGCCACCCTCTGCGCCTATGCGGCGGAAGTGCTGAGCACCCTCATGGCCGATGCCCGCATCGCGGCGATCGGCCGGGACATGACCGGGCCGGATCTCCTCGCTCTGAGCGACCGGGTCCTGCAGGCCTATCTCGACGGCCACCCGAAGGCCCCCGCCAGCAAGGGGCGGATCGGCTGGGGTCTGGCCGACTACGAGGCCTACGCGCCGGAATTCCAACCCGAGATCCAGTTGTTCTGGGTCGCGGCGGACCGGACCGCCTGCCGCCTCAGCCTGGAGCCCGGCCTCGCCGAGGCGGACCTCCTGGCCGACGCCCTCGACGGGCCGGAACGGGCGCGCCTGGCGCAGGCCTGCGCCGCACGCGGGGCCGATCCCGCGACCCATCTGGTCGTGCCGGTCCATCCCTGGCAGTGGGACAACAAGATCGCCCTGCATTTCGCAGGCGAAATCGCGGCTGGGCGCCTCGTTCCCCTGGGGACCTTCGGCCGCGGCTACCGGCCCCAGCAATCGCTGCGGACGCTCGCCTGCGCGGATGCAGACGGCCGCCTGGACTTGAAACTGGCGCTCACGATCCTCAACACCTCCGCCTGGCGGGGCGTGCCGGGCAAGTACATGAATATCGGGCCGGCCTTCTCAACCTGGCTGGCGGACAAGGCCGCGCGCGATCCGGCGCTCGCCGGCACCGTGATCCTGCGGGAACGCGCAGGCGCCTTCTATCCGCACCCCGTCTACGAGCGGATCGCGGATGCGCCCTACCAGTACCGTGAGATGCTGGGCGTGATCTGGCGGGAGGGCATTGCCAGCCGCCTCGGACCCGGCCGATCCGCCCTCATGATGGGCGCGCTGCTGAAGGCGGATGCCGCGGGCCGCGCGCTCGTGTCCAGCCTGATCGCCCGCTCCGGCCTCGCCCCGGAGGCGTGGCTGGAGCGGCTGTTCGATCACGTGGCCGTCCCGCTCTACCACTTCCTCTGCCGCTACGGCGTCGGCTTCATCGCCCACGGCCAGAACGTGACGCTGATCCTGGAGGGCGGCGTGCCCTGTGGCGTCGCCCTGAAGGACTTCCAGGGCGACGCCGATCTCGTGGACCAGGACTTCCCCGAGGCCGCAGACCTGCCGGAAGGCGTGCGCGAGACCCTCCTGCGGCGGCCGGCCGCGCACCTGCTGCAGCACCTGCAGACCGGCCATTTCGCCAGTCTGCTGCGCTTCGTCTCGGATGCGCTTCTGCGCAGCGACGGCCTTCCCGAGGCCGCCTTCTACGGGGCGCTCGCGCGGGTTTTGCGCCGCTACCATGCACGGCACCCCGACCTCGCCGACCGGTTCCGCCAGTTCGAGCTGTTCGCGCCGACCGTGCCGCGGATCTGCATCAACCGCGTCCGGCTCAGCCTCGGCTACTCCGATTCCAATCTGCGACCGGTGCCGCGGCTCGGCAGTCCGCTGATCAACCCGCTCCATCGCGCGGAGGCCTCCATCCCCCGGGAGGCCGGTACCGGGCACGACGACAGGGCAGGCATACAGGCAGGAGCCCGCGCATCATGAGCGACCACCCCCTCGACCTCGCCGGCATCGGAATCGGCCCGTTCAATCTGAGCCTCGCGGCGCAGCTCGACGCGGTCGGCGACCTCGACGCGCAGTTCTTCGACCGCGCGTCGGCCTTCGACTGGCACCCGGGCATGATGCTTCCGGACGTCGCGCTGCAGACGTCCTTCCTCAAGGACCTCGTCACGGCGGTGAACCCGACGAGTCCCTGGAGCTTCCTGGCCTACCTCGTGGCGCAGAAACGCTTCTACGAGTTCCTCAACGCCGAGTTCGAGGCGGTGCCGCGCCGGGAATTCGCGCAGTACCTCGCCTGGGTCGCGGCCCGGCTGCCGAGCCTGAGCTTCGGCACTGCGATCCGTGAGGTCCGCTTCGAAGGACGCGACTTTCGCCTCGACGGCGACCGGGGGACCGTGCGGGCGCGTAACCTGGCCCTCGGCGTCGGACTGCAGCCGAGCCTGCCCGCCTTTGCGGAGAAGCTCGACCCGCGCGACCACGTCCACAGCTCTCAGGTCGCCTTCGCCCTCGATCGGGTCGAGGGACGGCGGGTCGCGGTGATCGGCGGTGGGCAGAGCGGCGCCGAGATCGTGCTGAACCTGTTGAACCGGGGATCGGACGCGCCGGCCGCCGTTACCTGGATCAGCCGCCGCCCGAATTTCCAGCCGATCGACGCAACCCCGTTCACGAACGAGCTGTTCACGCCCGGCTACGTCGAGAGCTTCCACACCCTGCCGGATGCCCGCCGCCGCTCCACGGTGGCACGCCAGAAGCTCGCCGGCGACGGCATCTTGGGCGCGACCCTGCAGGCGATCTATAGGCGCCTCTACAACCTGCGGCACCTCGCCGAGGCCCCCCTCGCCACGAGCCTGCTGCCGCACCGCACCGTGCTCGATGTCGACCGGGTCGGCGGCTACCGCCTCATCATGCGCAACGGCTTCGACGGAGGCATCGAGGTTGCGCATGCCGATTTCGTCATCCTGGCCACCGGCTACCGATACGCGCTGCCAGCCTGCCTCGATCCGCTGCGGGACCGCCTCGTCCTCGACGCGGACGGCCGGCCCGAGATCGGTTCCGACTTCGCCGCGACCTGGGACGGTCCGGCGGGCCACCGGCTCTTCGTCCTCAACGGCGGCCTCGTGAGCCACGGCATCGCGGAGCCGCAGCTCAGCCTCATGGCCTGGCGCAGCGGTGTCATCGTCAACGCCTTGGCAGGACGCACGATCTTCGAGACCAACCCGCCGTCGCCGCCCCTGGCTTGGTCGAAGTCACACCCCAAGCAGATGTCTCACGAACGCGACGGCCGCCCTTAGAGCTGCTCCCGATCGCGGTGCAATCGGGGACGGCTCTCAGTCCTTCATGCAACGCGCTCGCTTACGCCGCCCCGGGATACGGCGTGGCGGCCTGGCCGCATCGTCCGCCCGAGCGGGCGCCGTCTTCGTGATATCGTACGCGCCCGCCACCCGGCCGCGTCCCGCGATCCGGAGCGCTCCGACCTTTGGAAAGCATCGCCATGAAGGTATCCGCCGACCTGTGCATCGTGCCGATGGGCGTCGGTCCGTCGGTCTCGCCTTACGTGCGTGAGATCAAGGCGATCATCGAGGCGAGCGGCCTGACCGCCACGATGCACCCCAACGGCACCAACATCGAAGCCGAGCTATCGGAGGTCTGCGCGCTGGCGGAACGCTGCGAGGCCAGGCTCGCCGAACTCGGCGTCGAGCGGACCTTCTTCACGCTGATCTTCTCGACCCGCCGGGACAAGGAGCAGTCCATGGCCGACAAGCTCGCGGCCGTCTCCTGACGGGGTGGATCTCTGTCCGCCGGAGCGGATACCGGTTCGGCGGACAGCGGGCGCATCGGATTAGGGACCGCGCCCCGAAGCGTTGCGCGGCGGTGGTCCCGTCCGCGCGGAGGCGAGCGGCTCAGCCGTGGCAGGCGCAGCCGGCATGCTCGCATCCGGCGTGATCCTTGTGGCCGTCGGCGCACTCGTCACAGCAATAGGCCTTGCCGTCCCGCGACACCGCCTTGGTCAATTGGACCACGCACACGCAGTCCTGACAGGCGCATTTCACCATCTCAACGTCGACGCTGGCCATCAAATTCTCCTGGGACGAGTCTTTCGCCGGCCCAGGGTAGCGCCGCGGGACCCGGGACGGAAGCCGATCGACGCCGCGGTGACGCGCCCGTGATCCGACCCGCATCCTCGCGCGTTCCCCTCGGTCCGGACGCTGTCGTGCCGGGAGGAGGACGGCATGACCGACCAGAACACCGGCGACGTACGGATCGAACCCTACGACGGCCCGGCAGGCGGCTGGGGCTCCGCCCGCTCCCTCGTGGAGATCCTGACCCGCGAGGGCGTACCGGTCACCGGCTCGGCGATGCTGCTCAAGCACAACAAGCCGGACGGCTACATGTGCACGTCCTGTGCCTGGGCGAAGCCGGCCAAGCCCCTGGCCTTCGAGTATTGCGAGAACGGCGCCAAGGCGACGGCTTGGGAACAGACCCGTCGCCGGGCGACCCCGGACTTTTTCGCCGCCCACACCGTCACCGAGCTGCTCGGCTGGAGCGACTATGCCCTGGAGGAGCAGGGCCGCCTCACCCATCCGATGCGCTACGATCCCGAGACCGACCGGTACCGGCCCGTCCCGTGGACGGAGGCCTTCGCGGAGATCGGACGGGAGCTGAAGGCGCTGCGCGACGAGGATCCGAAATCGGCGGTGTTCTACGCCTCCGGGCGGGCCTCGCTCGAAACGAGCTACATGTGGGCGCTGTTCGCCCGGCTCTACGGCAACAACAACCTGCCCGACTCGTCCAACATGTGCCACGAGCCGACCTCGGTGGCGCTACCGCAATCGATCGGCGCGCCAGTCGGCACGGTGCTGCTGGAGGATTTCGAGACCACCGACCTGATCTTCTTCTTCGGCCAGAATGTCGGCTCGAACGCGCCCCGGATGCTCCACCCGCTCCAGGAAGCCCGGCGCCGGGGCGCGCAGATCATCACCTTCAACCCGCTCCGCGAGCGCGGGCTCGAGCGCTTCACCAACCCGCAATCGCCGGTGGAGATGCTGACGCGCTCGGCGACCAAGATCTCGACGCAGTATCACCAGGTGAAGGCCGGGGGCGACCTCGCGGCGCTGACCGGCCTGTGCAAGTCCCTGCTCGCGATGGACCGGGAGGCCACCGCATCGGGCCGACCCGCCATTCTCGACCACGCCTTCATCGCCGAGCACACCCACGGCTTCGCGGAGTTCGTGGCGTTCTGCGATCGTGAGGATTGGGCCGCGATCGAGCGTCGCTCCGGTCTCACGCGCCCGGCCCTCGAAGCCGCGGCCGGAGCCTACGCTCGCGCCAAGGCGGTGATCGGCATCTACGGGATGGGGCTGACCCAGCACCGCAAGGGCACCGAGACGGTGCGGATGCTGGTGAACCTGCTGCTCCTGCGCGGCAATATCGGCAAGCCCGGGGCCGGGATCTGCCCGGTGCGCGGCCACTCGAACGTGCAGGGCCAGCGCACGGTCGGCATCACCGAGAAGCCGGAGCTGGCGCCGCTCGACAAGCTCAAGGAGCTGTATGACTTCGAGCCGCCGCGGGAGAAGGGCCTGAACACCGTCGAGACCTGCGAGGGCATCCTGGACGGCAGCGTCCGAGCCTTCGTCAGCCTCGGCGGCAACTTCCTGCGGGCGATCCCCGATACCGGGCGGATGGAGCCTGCTTGGCGCCGACAGCGCCTCACCGTTCAGATCTCGACCAAGCTGAACCGCTCGCACCTGGTGAACGGGGACGTGGCCTACATCCTCCCGTGCCTCGGCCGCATCGAGATCGACCAGCAGGCGACCGGCCCACAGGCGGTCTCGATGGAGGATTCGACCGCGCGCTTCCACGGCTCCCGGGGCGTGTCTGACCCGGTCGGCCCGGAGGTGCGCTCCGAGCCCTGGATCGTCGCCGAGATCGCCAAGGCGACGGTGCCGCCGAACCCGCGGATCGACTGGGATGCGTGGGTCGCCGATTACGGCCGGGTGCGCGACGCCATCGAGGCGACCTACCCCAAGGTGTTCCACGACTTGAACGGGCAGATGTTCCGGCCCGGCGGGATCACCAAGCCGCTGGGCGCCCGCGACCGGAAGTGGGAGACCGAGACCGGCAAGGCGAATTTCGCCGTCCCCGCGGGGCTGGAGGCCGATCCCGACCTGCCGAAGCATGGGCCCGACGTGCTCGACCTGATCACGTTGCGCTCGAACGACCAGTTCAACACCACGGTCTACGGGTACGACGACCGCTTCCGCGGCGTGAAGGGCACCCGCGACATCCTGTTCATGAACCGGGCCGACATCGCCCGGCTTGGGCTGAAGGATGGCGGCTCCGTCGATGTCGAAGCGGTGGCCGGCGACCAGGTCGAGCGCCGCGTCGGCGGCCTGCGGGTGATCGCCTACGATATCCCCCAGGGGAATTGCGGCGGCTATTATCCAGAACTGAACGTGCTGTTGCCCCTATGGCATTACGACGAGCAGTCCAAGACGCCGGCCGCCAAGGCCATCACGGTGCGGGTCAGCGCTGCGATGCCGACGACCTGAGCCCGCGGGGATCTGGCGCGCCGCCGTTCTCTCCGGCAAAGAGCCGGGATGGATCAGGTCACGCCCCGAAACGTGGAGCCGCGCCTGCGCGGTCTCCTGGACCTGATCGCCTCCGGCACGCCCGTGCGCGAGCCGGGCCTCGATCTCGCGCATGTCGACGCCGGCGCGCGGGCGCTGACCGAACTGGATGCGGCAAGGGCCGACCCTGAATCCGGCGGCCTGTCCTTGGCGGGGTCGGATTTGTCCCGCGCCCGGATGGAGGAGGCCGACCTGTCCGGCGCGAACCTGCGCCGGGCGAGCCTCACCGGGGCGGTCGGGCGGTCGACCCGCTTCGTCGGGGCGATCCTGGAGGAGGCCGACCTGTCCGAGGCCGACCTCTCGGGCGCGGATTTCGCCGGCATCGTGGCAGGCCAGGTCAAGTTGTCCGCCGCCATGCTGGAGGATGCCCGCTTCGGACAGGCGGCGATGCGCTTCGCGGACCTGTCGGGGGCACTCCTCGACGGGGCCAACTTCACGGATGCCGACCTCTGGGGCGCCGACTTTTCCGGCGCCGACGCGGACGACACGGTGTTCCGCAACGCGCGACTCGACGAGGCCAAGCTCGCCGACGCCAACCTCACCCACGCGGATTTCGAGGGCGCCAGCCTGGCCAAGGCGACGCTGGCGGGATCGCGCCTGCGCGGCGCCAAGTTCACCGGGGCGAAGCTGGACGGCGCAGACCTATCCGGCGCCGACCTTTCGGACACCGATCTCGTCCGGCTCAACCTCGCCACCTGCCGGCTGCGGCACGCACGCTTCGCGGGCGCTTGGCTCAACGGCACCCGGATGAGCGTCGAGCAGCTCGGCGGTGCCGTTGGCGAGGAGGTGGCGGGCGCCTACGAGCTGGCGCAGGCGAGCTACCTCGCCCTGGAGCAGAACTGGAAGAGCATCGGCAGCCACGATGCGGCCAGCTGGGCCTACAAGCGCGGTCGCCGCATGGGCCGTGTCCATGCCGGGCAACAGGCACGCGCCGCCTGGGCCGAGCGGGACGGGGCTGGCATCCTGCGCCACGGCTACCGCTGGACCGCCGACCGCTTCGTCGAGTGGCTGTGCGATTACGGCGAGAGCCTGTCGCGCATCGCCCGGGCCTTCGCGCTCCTGATCGTCGTATTTGCGGGCCTCTATGGCCTGACCGGCGGCCTGATCGTGCTGGAGGGTCCCGAGGCGGGACCGACCTACAACCCGATCGATCTGATGAGCTACAGCGCGCTCAACATGATGACGGCCAACCCACCGGAGATCGGCCTGAAGCCGACCGGACGGGTGACCAACCTGCTCGTCGGCCTCGAAGGCGCGGCCGGGATCATCCTGATGGGTCTCTACGGCTTCGTGCTGGGCAACCGCCTCCGCCGGTGAGCGCGTCAGTCGTTGACGCTCAGACGCTCGATCAGGGCGCCGAGATCCCTGCGCAAGGCGCGGATCTCGGGCTCGCTGAGGTCCAGCTGACACATCACGCTCTCGCGCACCGTGACCGCCTCCGAACGGAGCGCAGCGCCCCGGGGCGTCAGGGCGATCTCGACCTCGCGCTCGTCGGATTGGCGCCGCGTCCGAGCCAGGAAGCCCGCGCTCTCCAGGCGTTTCAGAACCGGCGTCAGCGTGCCGGAATCGAGCCGCAGCCGCCGGCCGATCTCCGAGACCGTCACGCCGTCCTGCTCCCACAGCACCAGCAGCACGAGATATTGCGGATAGGTCAGGCCGAGCCGCTCCAGAAGCGGCCGGTAAGACTTCGTCATCCGGTGCGCGGCCGCGTAGAGCGCGTAGCAAAGCTGGTTATCGAGCAGGAGCGGATCTGTTGCCTGCTCCGCCTCGATCGTGTCCACAGAATACGACATGTTGCTCGCCCATCGCGGTCCGGGTGCCGCTTGTCTCGCACCGCGACCGCGGGTTGGCCCTTCTAGCATAACACGCTCAGCGTGCGTGCAAGCTCCCGCTCCACGCCCGGTTTCTCAACAACTCCGGACGCCCGACGCTCCGTCACCTGACGATGACATGTTCGATAGGCTGTTCAGCAGCCCGGCCTCGTCCTCGAGGGTCCGCAGGTCGAGCACGACGGCATCGCCGCTGATGCGGCCGATCACCGGCACCGGCAAGGCGCGCAGGCGCTCGGCGAGGCGCTTGCAGCGCCCTCCGGCGCCGCGGCGCCCGCCCGCCCCATCCGGCACCAGCACCAGGGCGGCGCTGGGCAAGGTCTCCACCGGCAGCGCTCCGGACCCGATCTGGCTGATGCACGCATCGACCGAGACCGTGGCCCAGCCGGACAGCCGCTCGGCAACCGCCGGCGCGAGGGCCCGGGCCTGCGCGTCGATCGCCGCGCGCGGTCGGGTGAGCAGCCGCAGGGTCGGCAGTTCCTCGGCCAGCCGCTCGGGATGCAGGTAGAGCCGCAGGACCGCCTCCAGGGCGGCGTAGGTCATCTTGTCCACCCGCAGCGCCCGCTTCAGCGGGCTCTTGCGCACCCGGGCGATCAGGTCCTTCCGTCCGGCCACGATCCCGCATTGGACGGCGCCGAGCAGCTTGTCGCCGCTGAAGGTGACGACGTCGGCGCGCGCCAACGCGGCCCGGACGGTGGGCTCGGGGGGCAGGCCGTAGGCCGCGAGGTCGACGAGGCTGCCGCTGCCGAGATCCTCCGCCAGCGGCACGCCCTGTTCCCGGCAGAGGGCGTGGAGCGCGACCGGATCCGCCTCGGCGGTGAAGCCGGTGATCGCGTAGTTGCTCGGATGCACCTTCATGACCAGGCCGGTGCGCGGGCCCAAGGCTTCGGCGAAGTCGCTCAGATGGGTCCGGTTGGTGGTGCCGACCTCGTGCAGGCGGCACCCGGCACGGACCATCACGTCGGGCACCCGGAACGAGCCGCCGATCTCCACCAGCTCGCCACGCGAGACCACCACCTCCTTGCGCATCGCCAAGGCGTTCAGCACCAGCAGGACCGCGGCGGCGTTGTTGTTGACGACCACAGCGGCCTCGGCCCCGGTCAGGCGGCAGATCAAATCCTCGACGTGGTCGTCGCGCTCGCCCCGGGTCCCGGTGGCGAGATCGAATTCGAGGTTGCTCGCCTGCACCATCACGGCGGCCACGGCCTCGGCGGCGGAGCGCGGCAGGAGCGCCCGGCCGAGATTGGTGTGCAGAACCGTGCCGGTGAGGTTGAAGACCGGCCGCAGGGACGCGCGCCGCTCGGCCGCAAGATTTCGCGCGACCGCCTCACGGATCGCCGCCTCGTCCGGCACGGCGCCTCCCTCCGCGCGGATCCCGGCGAGGACGACCCGCACGCCCGCCGTGACGGCCGTGCGCCCGTAGGCGGCGAGCAGCTCCTCCGAGGCGCCGCCGACCAGACGTTCCACCGAGGGGATCCGGCGCGGAGTCGGCTGCGCGTCGTCGGGGGTCGGGCAGGCTGTCGCTGAGGATGTCATGGTCCGGAGAGAGATAAGGATGCCCGCGCCGAGGACTACCCCGGAGCGCCGCACGCGATCCCTGCAGGATCGGCACCAAATCGAACGGGCGACGGCGAGGCCTGCGACGCGATCACCTCCGGCCAAGCCGGAACCGTACGCACCGCCGGGCGACTAACCTCATGCGCGTGACCGCGCCGGCGCTACATGGCCGGTCGCGCGGATCGCAGATGTGGGGAAGAGCGATGAAGCACAAGCCGCTCAGCGAGCAGGTCGTGGTGATCACCGGCGCATCGTCCGGCATCGGCCTCGCGACCGCCCGGATGGCGGCCGAGCGCGGTGCCCGGGTCGTGCTGGCCGCCCGCAGCGGCGAGGCCTTGGCCCGGATCCAGGCGGAGATCGAGGGCGTCGGCGGCAAGGCGCTCCACGTCGTCGCCGATGTCGGCAACCGGGCCGAAGTCCAGGCGATCGCCGATCAGGCGATCGCGACGTTCGGCGGCTTCGACACCTGGGTGAACGTCGCGGGCGGGTCGATCTACGGCCGCCTTCGCGAGATCAGCGACGAAGACCATCAACGCCTGATCCAGACCAATCTCTGGGGCACCGTCTACGGGTCCCTGGTCGCCGTGGAGCACCTGAACAAGCAGGGCGGCGCACTGATCAACGTCGGCAGCATCGCGTCCGATCTCGCCTTCCCGTTCCAGGGCATGTACGCGGCCTCCAAGCATGCCGTGAAGGGCTTCACCGACGCCCTGCGCATGGAGCTCATGGTCGAGGACGCGCCGATCTCGGTGACGCTGATCAAGCCTGCCTCGATCGACACCCCCCTGCCCCAGCGCGCGCGCAACTACATGGACCGGGAGCCGAGCCTGCCGCCGCCGATCTACCCGCCCGAGGAGGTCGCGAACGCGATCCTGCATGCGGCCGTGCACCCGCAGCGCGACATCTTCGTCGGCGGTGCCGGCAAGGCGTTCGTGGCCGGCAAGGAATTCGCCCCGGGCGCCTACGATTACATGGCCCCGACGATCGTCGCGATGCAGAAGCGCGGCATCCCGCCCCGTGACCCGTCCGGCGCCCTGCACGCGCCGGTCTCGGCCGGCCTCACGCGCGGCGACCCACCTGTCTACGTGATGCGCACGAGCGCCTACACGCGGGCGAGCCTGCACCCGCTGGCCACGGCGGCCGGTCTGCTCGGGGTCGGCACGGTAGCGGCGCTGGCCCTGCTCGGATCGGCCCCCAGCCGCAGGAAGCGCCTGTAATTGGCTCCGGCTGCGGTCCCCCTCCCCGGCCCGGCCCTACCGTCGCCGGACGAGCGGGCTGATCCCCGGATCGTTCCACGCCGGTTCGTGCGCCTCCCGGACGACCGAACCATCGCGTATGCCGAAATCGGCAGCGGCCCCGACCTCGTGGCGATCCACGGCACGCTGATGTGCCTGGAAGACCAGTGGCTCGGCCCGGTGCCGGCACTCGCCCAGCATTTCCGCGTGGTCGCCGTCGACCGCCCCGGCCATGGGTTCAGCCTGCGCCCGCGCGGATCCGGCGCCGACATCTGGGATCAGGCCAGGCAGATCCGGGACGCGATGCAGCGGCTGGGCCTGAAGCGGCCGGTGATCCTGGGCCACTCGTTCGGTGGCGCAATCGCCCTCGCCTACGGGATGCTCTACCCGGACGAGATCGCCGGCATCGTCTCCCTGGCCCCAATCTGCTTCCCGGAGGTGCGCCTCGAACAGATTCTGTTCGGACCGCGGGCGCTGCCGTTCGGCGGGGATTTCGTCACCCGGGCCCTGAGCGCCTCGAGCGATCCGGCCCTGCTGCCGCTGCTGTGGCACGCGATGTTCCTGCCCCAGGCGATGCCACAGCGGTTCCGCACCGACTTTCCGTTCGCGCTGGCCAGTCGGGCCGCGCAGATCACCGCCGAGGGCGAGGATGCCGGCTGGCTCTGGCCGGCCCTGACACGCAGTGTGATGCGCTACCCGAGCCTGCGGGTTCCCACCCGCATCCTCTGCGGCGGCGCCGACATCGTGGTGAACCCATACCTGCACGGGGCCACCGCCGCCCGGATGATCCCGGGGGCGACCTTCGAGTTGCTGCCCGGTCTGGGTCATATGTTCCCGCACATCGACGCTGCCGCGGTCGTCCGGGCGGCTCGGTCAATCGGGGGTGGGGGCCTCAGCCGGGGCCGCGATCACTCAGGAGCCCGGTGACGCTGGTGGGCGGTGAGGGACTCGAACCCCCGACCCTCTCCGTGTAAAGGAGACGCTCTACCAACTGAGCTAACCGCCCGGCGGCCGACCGTTACGGCATGGGGTCGGTGTGGCGCAAGGGGCTGGCGTCACGGTGCTGCCAGCCGGCGTGCCAGGGCGGTCGTCAGGCCTATGCTGTCCATCGGCACGGGGCGCATCGCCGGAACGGCGGGCGCCGTCGCGGCGGCCAGGACTGCCCGGGTGCCGGCTTCGACGGAGCAGATCAGCGGGCACGGGACCTGCCACGCGAGGCGCCGCGCCAGCCCCGCGAGGCCGGCGCCCCCGAGGATCACCGTGTTCGCTCCGGCCGCTTGGCATTTGGCGCAGGCCTGCGACAGGATGCCGCGGGCGCGGTTTGGATCCTGGGCGATGTCGCCTCCGGTCGGCGCCACCGTGGTGATGGCCGCGAGCCGGTCCGACAGGCCGAGGGTGCCGACGAACTCCCGAAGCATCGGGTCCCAAGCCGTCCCGCCGGTGACGATGCCGAACGCCCCCGTGGCGGCGGCCTCGCGACAGGCCGCCTCCGCCATGCCGACGACCGGCACGGGTGATAATTCGCGCAGGGCGGACAAGCCCGGATCGCCGAAGCAGGCGAGATAGACCGCGTCACAGGAATCCCCGTGCTCGGCCAGGGCATCGAGGGCGGCGTGGCCCGCGATGGCCGCGGCTGCACGGCTCGCGATGTAACGGGCCCCGAACCGACCCGTGACGGCCCGCAGGTCCGCGCGGTCGCCGATCTGGCGGCGCACGTGATCCGCCACGAGGTCGGTGACGGCCTGACTGGTATTGGGGTTGATCAGCAGAATGCGCATGCCGGGCCGGTCCCACGAAAAAGCCCCCGGAGCAGGCTCCGGGGGCTATCGCATCGGTTGAGTGATCGATCCTCAGTGGGCGATGAACGCCGCACCGTCCTCTTCCGTCCGGGCGGGCTTGGCCACGGGCAGCGGCTCCTCCCACTCGATGGCGACGGGGACCCGGACCAGCGCCCGCTCCAGCACCTGATCCATCCGGGAGACCGGGATGATCTCCAACCCGTTCTTCACGCTGTCGGGCACCTCGGCGATGTCCTTGGCGTTCTCCTCGGGAATCAGCACGGTCTTGATGCCGCCGCGCAGCGCCGCGAGCAGCTTCTCCTTCAAGCCGCCGATCGGCAGGACCCGACCGCGGAGAGTCACCTCGCCGGTCATCGCGATATCGCGACGAACCGCGATGCCGGTCAGCGTCGAGACGATGGCAGTGGCCATCGCGATGCCGGCGGACGGGCCGTCCTTCGGGGTCGCCCCCTCCGGCACGTGGACGTGGATGTCGCGACGCTCGAACAGCGGCGGCTCGATCCCGAAGTCAATCGCCCGCGAGCGCACGTAAGATGCGGCTGCCGAGATCGACTCCTTCATCACGTCCTTCAGGTTGCCCGTGACGGTCATCTTGCCCTTACCGGGCATCATGACGCCCTCGATCGTCAGCAACTCGCCGCCAACCTCGGTCCAGGCCAGACCCGTCACCACGCCGACCTGATCGTCCGCATCGATCTCGCCGTAGCGGAACTTCGGCGGACCGAGGAAGACCGGAAGGGTATCCGCGTTGACCACGACCGACTTGGTCTTGGTGATCAGGATCTCCTTCACCGCCTTGCGGATCAGGTTGGACAGCTCGCGCTCCAAGTTACGGACGCCGGCTTCCCGCGTATAGCGGCGAACCAGCATCATCAGGCTGTCGTCGTCGATCGACCACTCGTGCGTCCCGAGGCCGTGCTTCTTCAAGGCATTCGGGATCAGGTGCTTGCGCGCGATCTCGACCTTCTCCTCCTCGGTGTACCCGGCGATGCGGATCACCTCCATGCGGTCCATGAGCGGACCGGGGATGTTGAGGGTGTTGGCCGTGGTCACGAACATCACGTTCGAGAGATCGTAGTCCACCTCCAGATAGTGGTCGTTGAAGGTGCTGTTCTGCTCTGGGTCCAGAACCTCGAGGAGCGCCGCCGACGGATCGCCGCGGAAATCCATGCCCATCTTGTCGATCTCATCGAGCAGAATGAGCGGGTTCGAGGTCTTGGCCTTCCGCATCGACTGCACGATCTTGCCGGGCATCGAACCGATATAGGTCCGGCGGTGACCCCGGATCTCGGCCTCGTCCCGCACGCCGCCGAGCGACATGCGCACGAACTCGCGACCCGTCGCCTTCGCGATGGACTTGCCCAGCGAGGTCTTGCCGACGCCGGGGGGACCGACGAGGCATAGGATCGGGCCGGTGAGCTTGTTCGCCCGCTGCTGCACGGCGAGGTACTCGACGATCCGCTCCTTGACCTTGTCGAGGCCGAAATGATCCTCATCCAGCAGGGTTTGGGCGCCAAGCAGATCCTTCTTGATCTTCGAACGCTTGCCCCACGGGATGCCGAGCATCCAGTCGAGATAGTTGCGCACCACGGTGGCCTCGGCCGACATCGGCGACATCTGCCGGAGCTTCTTCAGCTCGGCCGTCGCCTTGTCGCGCGCCTCCTTGGTGAACTTGGTCTTCTCGATCTTCTCTTCCAGCTCGGCCAGCTCGTCACGGCCGTCCTCGGAGTCGCCCAACTCCTTCTGGATCGCCTTCATCTGCTCGTTCAGGTAGTACTCGCGCTGGGTCTTCTCCATCTGCCGCTTGACGCGGGTCCGGATGCGCTTCTCCACCTGGAGCACGGAGATCTCGCTCTCCATCAGCGACAGCACGCGCTCGAGGCGCTGCGCCACAGTCGGCGTCTCGAGGATGCCCTGCTTATCGGAGATCTTAACGAGCAGATGCGAGCCGATCGTATCGGCGAGCTTGGAGGGCTCGTCGATCTGGGTCACGGCCGAGACGACCTCCGGAGAGATCTTCTTGTTGAGCTTGACGTAGTTCTCGAACTCCGAGAGCACCGAGCGCGCGAGCGCCTCGGCCTCGACGCGGTCGCCGAGCTCGTCGTGCAGCGCCTCGGCGGTGGCCTCGTAATACTCGTCCGAGCGGGTGAAGCCCGTGACCTTGGCACGACCGATGCCCTCGACCAGCACCTTCACGGTACCGTCGGGGAGCTTCAGGAGCTGCAGTACGGAGGCGAGCGTGCCGATCTTGTAGATCGCGTCGGTTGCCGGATCGTCGTCACCCGCGTTGATCTGGGTGGCGAGCAAGATATGGCGATCGGTGCGCACGGCCTCTTCGAGGGCGCGGATCGATTTTTCGCGGCCGACGAACAGAGGCACGATCATGTGCGGGAAGACGACGATGTCGCGCAAGGGGAGGACGGCGTAGGAACCCGTCGAGCCCGGGACAACCGGCTGGCGCGATTTCGACTGTGTCATGGGGACTTCCTCTCAGGGACGCCCGGCTTCGATCCCCTCGTCGATGAGGCGAACCATTGCCAGGGGCCGACCGGGCCGCGAGGGTCGGGATTGTCGTGGACTTTGCGGCTGGCGACGCGGACCGTTCCTCGAAGGAGCGAGCGGCCACCGCGATGAGCCTGAGGTGGCTGCGGGGGCCACCGTTTTCAAGATGTTCCCCGCGGCGCACCCGGCCGAAGCCGGGTGCTTAACGCAACCCCGCCAAGCGCTTACGCGCTGACGCTGGCGGGCGCTTCCTTGTTGCGGTCGCCGTGGATGTAGAGCGGGCGCGACTTGCCTTCCACGACCTCCGGACCGATCACCACCTGCTCCACCGATTCGAGACCGGGCAGGTCGTACATCGTGTCCAGCAGGATGGTCTCCAGGATCGACCGCAGGCCGCGAGCGCCTGTCTTGCGCTCGATCGCCTTGCGCGCGACCAGGGACAGTGCGTCGTCCTGGAACGTCAGGTCGACGTTCTCCATCTCAAACAGCCGCTGGTACTGCTTCACCAGAGCGTTCTTCGGCTCCTGAAGGATCTTCTTCAGCGCCGCCTCGTCGAGATCCTCGAGGGTCGCCAGAACCGGCAGACGGCCGACGAACTCGGGGATGAGGCCGAACTTCAACAGATCCTCAGGCTCCACCGAACGGAAGATCTCGCCGGTGCGACGGTCGTCGGGGGCCTGCACGCTCGCGCCGAAGCCGATCGAGGTGCCCTTGCCGCGTTGGGAGATGATCCGCTCCAGCCCCGCGAAGGCGCCGCCGCAGATGAACAGGATGTTGGTGGTGTCGACCTGCAGGAACTCCTGCTGCGGGTGCTTGCGGCCGCCCTGCGGCGGCACGGACGCAACCGTGCCTTCCATGATCTTCAGCAGCGCCTGCTGCACGCCCTCGCCCGACACGTCCCGGGTGATCGACGGGTTGTCCGACTTGCGCGAGATCTTGTCGATCTCGTCGATGTAGACGATGCCGCGCTGGGCCCGCTCGACGTTGTAGTCCGAGGCCTGGAGCAGCTTGAGGATGATGTTTTCCACATCCTCGCCGACATAGCCCGCCTCTGTCAGCGTCGTGGCGTCCGCCATGGTGAACGGCACGTCCAGGATGCGGGCGAGCGTCTGCGCGAGCAGCGTCTTGCCCGAGCCGGTCGGCCCGATCAGCATGATGTTGGACTTGGCCAACTCGACGTCGTTGTGCTTCGTCGCGTGCGCGAGCCGCTTGTAGTGGTTGTGCACCGCGACCGAGAGGACCTTCTTGGCAAAGTCCTGGCCGATGACGTAATCGTCGAGGACGCGCCGGATCTCCTTCGGGGTGGGCACCCCGTCGCGGCTCTTCACCAACGAGGATTTCGACTCCTCGCGGATGATGTCCATGCACAGCTCGACGCATTCGTCGCAGATGAACACGGTCGGGCCGGCGATCAGCTTGCGGACCTCGTGCTGGCTCTTGCCGCAGAACGAGCAATACAGCGTGCTCTTGGAGTCGTTGCCGCCAGTCTTGCTCATATCGGTCTCCGATTCGTCGCGTACGCAGCCGGCTAAGGGCGCACGCGCATCGCTTCAACGTAAGGGGGCCCGCTTAAAGAAACAGTATGCTGCGCGTCTTTGACCGATGGGCCCTGTCATCGGATGCAAACACGCTGCCGCGGCGGGATCAAGGCCACGCCGCGGCGGTCAGGCGACGCAACCGTCAGGCGGCGGCGGGCTCGGGACGCTTCTGGATGACCTCGTCGATGAGGCCGAACTCCTTGGCCGCATCCGCGGTCATGAAATTGTCGCGCTCCAGCGCGTTCTCAATGGCCGCATAGTCACGGCCGGTATGCTTCACGTAGATTTCGTTCAAGCGCCGCTTCAGCGCCTCGATCTCGCGGGCATGGATCAGGATGTCGGTGGCCTGCCCCTGGAAGCCGCCGGAGGGCTGGTGGACCATGATCCGGGCGTTCGGCAGGGCGAAGCGGTGACCCGGCTCGCCGGCGGTGAGCAGGAGGGAGCCCATCGAGGCGGCCTGGCCGACGCAGAGCGTCGTCACCGGGCAGCGGATGAACTGCATCGTGTCGTAGATCGACAATCCCGAGGTCACGACGCCGCCTGGGGAATTGATATAGAAGGAAATTTCCTTCTTGGGGTTCTCAGCCTCGAGAAACAGAAGCTGCGCCACGATGAGTGACGCACCGTAATCCTCCACGGGACCGGTGAGGAAGATGATGCGCTCGCGCAGGAGACGGGAGTAGATGTCGAAGGCGCGCTCGCCGCGGCTCGACTGCTCGACGACCATCGGCACGAGTGCGTTGTTGTAGACGTCGATCGGATCTCTCATCTCGTCCTGCCCAGAATGAGGCCCGGGGCTGCCGCGAATCAGGGCAGCCCGGGCATGTCAGCGAACACTGGCGATGCTTAACCATCGCCTAACCCTATGCCCGCCGTCCTGGGACAGTGCGGGGCTCAGTCGGCCTTTGCCTCGGCGTTGGACTCGTCCTTGGCCTCGGCGTTATCTGCCGGCTTCTCGCCGGTCGTGTCGTCGTCATCCTCATCGGCGAAAAGCGTCTCTTTCGAGACCGGCTCCTCGACGAGTTTGACCTGACCGAGGACGTGGTCAACCACCTTCTCCTCGAACAGCGGCGCCCGAAGCTCGGCGAGCGCCTGCGGGTTCTTGCGGTAGAAGTCCCACACCTGCTGCTCCTGGCCCGGGAACTGCCGGACCCGAGCGATGAGGGCCTGGTTCACCTCTTCGTCGGAAACCTTGATATCGGCGCTCTCGCCGACCTGCGCAAGCACGAGTCCGAGCCGGACGCGACGCTCGGCGATCTTCCGGTAGTCGGCCTGGGCCTTCTCCTCGGTGGTGTCCTCGTCCTCGAAGCTCTTGCCGCGAGCTTTCAGGTCCTGCTCGACCTGGGCCCAGACGCTGGCGAATTCCTGCGCGACCAGGGAGGGCGGCAGCTCGAAGGCGTACTTGCCGTCCAGGGCGTCCAGGAGTTCCTTCTTCAGCTTGCGCCGCGAGGCCGCCTCGAAGTCGCCGCCGATCGCCTTGGCGATCGCCTCACGCAGCTTCTCGAGCGATTCCATGCCGAGCGACTTGGCGAACTCGTCGTCGATCTTGGCTTCGCCGGCCGCCTGGATCTTCGTGACGGTCACGTCGAACTCGGCATCCTTGCCGGCGAGCTGCTCGGCCCCGTAGGCCTCCGGGAAGGTCGCCTTCACGACCCGCTTGTCGCCGACCTTGGCGCCGACCAGCTGCTCCTCGAAGCCGGGGATGAACGAACCGGAGCCGAGCTCCAAGTCGATGCCCTCGCCCTTGCCGCCCTGGAACTCCTCGCCGTCGATGCGGCCGACGAAATCGATCGTCACGCGGTCGCCGTCCTGAGCCTCGGCGCCCTCTTCCCGCTCGCTGAACGGGCGGCTCTGGCCGGCCATGCGCTGCAGGGCCTCATCGACCTCGGACTCTTCCGGCTTGGCGACGAGCTTCTTAAGGCTGACATCGGACAGGTCGGCCAGCTCGAAGTTCGGCATCACCTCGAGGGCGACCTTGAAGGCCAGGTCGGCCTTGGCGTCGAGCGCCTTCTCGATCTCGGCCTGGTCGGTCGGGAACTCGACCTGCGGCTCCAGAGCGAGCTTGAGATCGTTGTCGGCCACGATCTTGCGGTTCGCCTCGTTGACCGCGTTCTGCACCACCTCGGCCATGACGGACCGGCCATAGACCTTGCGCAAATGCGCCACCGGGACCTTGCCGGGGCGGAAGCCCTTCAGCTGGACCTTGTCCTTCATGCCGGAGAGCTCGGTATTCAGGCGCTCCTCGAGTTCCTGGGCGGCCAGCAGCACCTGAAACTCGCGCTTCAGACCCTGGGCGTTGATCTCGGTCACCTGCATCGTCGTCGTCGCTCTTCAAAAGACCTTGTGGCCGCCGGCCGGGCCGGCGTCGTGTGGCTTGGTCGCGCGGTCCGGGATACGACGGTGTCGGATACGGGGATGAGGCGGCCCCGAACGGGACCGCGCCATCTGGAAGCGTCCTGGTGCGGGCGGAGGGGCTCGAACCCCCACGTCTTGCGACACTGGAACCTAAATCCAGCGCGTCTACCAGTTCCGCCACGCCCGCGCGCGCCGACACCCGGCGCGTCGCCGGCCGCCGGAAGCGCGCCCTATAGCATGGGCCGCACGGCTCGCAGCAAAAAACTTGACCTCCCGTGGCGGCGGTGGCGCGCGGGCGGGCACGCCGTTATCTAGCCGGGGCCATCGCGAGCCGCCGTCGAGATCCCATGACCTCATCCCGCCCCGTGCCGCCGACCGATCCGCGCACCGGTCAGCCGTCGCGCCGGACCCTGCTCGCCACGGCGGCCGCGTTCGGGCTGATGCCGGAGACGGGGCGGGCCCAGGCTCCCGGGACAGGCTCGGCGACACCC
>NZ_VRVA01000038.1:0-46738 GCF_008039945.1 Methylobacterium sp. WL64 | reverse complement strand
GCCGAATTGCTTATGAGGCCCGGGACGTGCGGCTCTCCATCTTGGCGGCAGCCACCGTGCCGACATGCCGGATACGTTTGTGCAGACCGGTCACAGGCACCTTCATTGACGACCTTGCAGACGGGGCGGGCCATACGTTTTTAAGCAGACGGTTCTCCAGGACGAGATCAGCTACGACCTCCTTCAGCGCCCCCGCTTCGCGACGGAGATCCCGCACCTCGTCCGTGGTGGCCGCACGAGCCGTGTCGCCGGACAGGCGCTTCTTGCCAGCCTCCAGGAACTCCTTGGACCAGCCGTAGTACATCGAGGCGGCGACCCCCTCACGTCGACACAATTCGGCGATGCTGTCCTCGCCACGCAAGCCTTCCAGTACCACGCGGATCTTCTCCTCGGACGAGAACTGCCGACGTGTGGCCCGACGGATGTCCTTGATCACCGCTTCTGCCGGCTTCTTGGCCGGTCCGGATGTCTGCTTCATCTTCGTTCCTCAGGGGCTACGATGAACCAGTCATCCTCCGTTCGTGAAGACCCTCAATCTGTCCCACAGGTGCTGAAGTCGGACACGGTTACGTCAAGCTCAAGGCCAAGCTCGACGTGCCGATCATGGCGACCGAGTATCCGTAGGCGGGCTTCGAGTCCTACGCGCCTTGGATCCTGCAGCGCGCCACCGATTTCCTGCGCGGCGACGTGGCGGTCAAGGGCGGCATCACCACGCTCGTCAAGGCGGCCCATCTCGCGGAGGCCTTCGGGATGAACTTCGAGGTCCACCACGGCGGCAACTCGCTCAACAACGTCGCCAACCTCCACGTCATCATGGCGATCCGCAACACCGAGTTCTTCGAGGTTCTGCTGCCGGATGCGGCGCAGAAGTACGGGCTTTCCGCGGACATCGCGGTCGATTCTGCCGGCATGGTGCACGCGCCAACGGGGGTCGGGCTCGGCGCGGAGATCGACCGCGATCTCATCCGGGCGAAGGCCACAACCGTCCTGACGTAGGAGCATCCTCATCGCAGTCATCTTTTCCCGATCATGACGCCGCGTGCGCCCGCGGCCGGTGGCTCGCGGACGGCTCGGCGATGAGCCCGGCGGCGTCGGCGAGGCCGGCGATGTACTGGCCCGCCTCGCGGATATCCTGCCGGATCGCCGTGGCCGCTGCCTCCGCATCGCGGGCGCGCAGGGCCGAGAGCGCCGCGGTGTGCAGGTCGCTGCCCTTCTCCAGCAGCACGTAGTCCGGGATCACGTAGGTCAGGACAGGGCCGCACCTGAGCCAGATATTCTCGATCAGCCCCTCCAGGATCGGCATGCGCGCGAGGGCGTAGAGCTCGAAATGGAAGCGCCGGTGCAGGTCGAGATACGCGTCGAGGTTCCGCTGCCGGATCAGGGCCTTCATCTCGGCGAGCCGCGCGTCGAGGACGCTGAGGTCGCCCGGGGCTGCGCGTTCGGCGGCGCGGGCCGCGGCCCGACCTTCGAGGTCGCAGCGGATCGTCAGCAATTCGTCGAAACGCTCCACGTTCATGCGCGGGACCACGGCGCCGCCGCCCTGACCGGAGCTGCCGCGGTCCAGCACGTGCTCGGCGATCAGCCGGTTGACCGCATCGCGGACAGGCGTGAGGCTGATGCCGAGTTCGGCCGCGACCTCACGCAGGAGGATCCGCTCACCCGGCCCGAACCGTCCGCCGAGCATGGCGGTCCGCAGCTCCGCGTAGGCTTGGTCCCAGAGCGGCAACCGCTCGACCTGTCTCATGGTGTTGGTTCCCCCCTGCCCGCCAGCAATCCTGCGCCGCTGGATCAGGATGGATCAGCGAGACCGGCTGCGACCACACTTGACAACCTACCCACTTTCCATCGTTATAACAAACAACGAATACGCGAGGAACGCCATGCTCACCCGCCGCAGCCTCGTCGGAAGCCTTGCCCTGGGGGCACTCGGCGCCCGCGCCGCACTGGCGCAGTCGGGCTTCCCGGCGCGCGAGATCACCTTCATCGTGCCCTGGAACGCGGGGGGCTCGAACGACATCCTGGCACGCGGGCTCCAGCCGCTGCTCAAGGAGCGCGGCATCACGATGATCGTCGAGAACCAGCCCGGCGCGACCGGCACGATCGGGATGCGGCGCGTCGCGACGGCGAACCCACACGGGTACACGCTCGGCATGGGGACGAGCTCGACGCTGGCCTACATGGCCGAGGGCAAGACGCCTCTGAAGAGCGGCCAGTTCAGCCACATCGCCCGGGTCTCGATCGACCCGCTGATGCTCCTCGTCCCCGGGTCGAGCCCGTACCAAACCCTGGACGATTTCCTCGCGCACATGAAGAAGAACCCGGGCAGCGTGTCGATCGGCACGCCGGGCAACTACAACCTCAATCACATCTTCGCCTCGATGACCGCCCGGGCGGCGGGCGTCGCCTACATCAACGCTCCGTACACGGGCGGCGCCAAGGTCATCACCGACCTTGCCGGCGGGCAGATCCAGGCCGCAGTGCTCAAGCCCGCGGAATCGCTGGGCCAGCTGCAGCAGGGCCTCGTGCGCGCACTCGGCGTCTTTGCCGACGAGCGCCTCCGGCAGTTTCCCGACGTGCCGACCTTCAAGGAGCGCGGCTACGATGTGTTCCCGTTCGGCCCGGTGGTGCAGATGGCCTACGTGGTCGCCCCAGCCAAGCTCCCGCCGGAGGTGCGCACCAAGCTGATCGACGGCTTCAGCGCCGCGATCGGGGACCAGCGCTTCAAGGATTTCGCCGAGCGCAACGCCTTTCTGATCGCACCCCTGACCGGGGATGCGCTGACCGCCGAGGTCGATCGGGTCGAGCAGTCGATCAAGGTCGTGGCCGAGAAGGTCTTCAAATCCTGAGCCGACGCGCCCCTCCGAGCGCTCGAACGATCTGAACAACGACCGGGACGGATAGCGTGACCAAGATCAAGACGATCACCTGCCATGTGGTGACCACGCCGATCAAACGGCCGTTCACCTCCTCGCGCGGCTGGCTGTACAAGACCCGCGGCACCTGCCTCGTCGAGATCGAGACGGCGGACGGCATCGTCGGATGGGGCGAGTGCTACGGGCCGTCCGCAGTTGCGAAGGCGTTCATCGACACGCAACTCGCCCCCCGCGTGATCGGTCAGGACCCGTTCGACGTCGAGGTCGTCTGGGAGGACCTGTACAACCGGATCAAGGATTACGGGCCGAAGGGCATGTCGATCGCCGCGATCAGCGGCATCGACATCGCGCTCTGGGACATCATCGGCAAGAGCGTGGGCAAGCCGGTGCACAAGCTCATCGGCGGCGCCTTCCGCACCAGCGTCGACGCCTACGCGACCGGCCTGTACTTCACCGACATGGATCGGCTCGTCGAGGAGGCGGTCGAGGAGGCGCGCGGCTACGTCGAGGCCGGCTTCAAAGCTGTGAAGATGAAGATCGGTCTCGGCTCGATCGAGCGCGACATCGCCCGCGTGGCGGCGGTGCGCGAGGCGGTTGGCCCGGACATCCGCCTCATGGTCGACGCCAATCACTCGCTCACGGTGCCCACCGCCATTCGCATGGGACGGCGGCTGGAGGAGCTCGGCATTGAGTGGTTCGAGGAGCCGATCTCGCCGGAGGATCTCGACGGCTACGTCGAGGTCACCCGCGCCCTCGACATTGCGGTGGCCGGCGGCGAGAACGAGTTCACCCGCTGGGGCTTCCGCGACGCCATCACGCGCAAGGCGATGGACATCGTCCAGCCCGATGTGTGCGCGGCCGGCGGCATCACCGAGTGCAAGAAGATCGCCGCCATGGCGACGGCGCACGGCGTCGAGTGCGTGCCCCACGCCTGGGGCTCGGTGGTGGGCCTCGCCGCGACCATCCACTTCCTCGCCTCGATCCCCGATCAGCCGCCCTGCCTGTTCCCGGTCCCGCCGATGCTCGAGTTCGAGCAGGAGGAGAACCCCTTCCGGGATCACCTGGCCCTCGAGCCGATCCGGCAGGTCGGCGGCAAGGTCGCGGTCCCCACCGCGCCGGGCCTCGGCGTGGAGGTCGACCGCGCCGTGATCGACCGCTACCGCGCCGCCTGAGGCACACCGCGATGCGCTTCGTCACCTTCTCGAGCGGCGGCGCGGAACGGGCCGGTATCCTGCTGGGCGACGCCAGCGGGCCGGGCGACCTGGTCGTCGACCTCGCCCATCCCGCGCTGCAGCCGGCGCTCGCCGGCTCTCCCCCGCAGGTCCTGGACCTGATCCGCTCCGGGCTGGCCGACGCCGCAGCGCGCCTGCGCGATCATGCCATCCCGGAGGCCGCGCAGCTGCCGCTGCGATCGGTGCGCCTGCGCGCACCGCTGCCCAAACCCGGCCGGATCTTCGGGATCGCGCACAATTACGTGGACGCGTTGGCCGAGCGCGGCGCGCCCCATCCGAGCGAGCCGTTCCTTTTCATGAAGGAGCCGTGGACGGTGATCGGCCCGGGCGAGCCCGTGGTGCTGCCGCCGGGCATCGGCGGCTGCACCTACGAGGCCGAAATCGCCGCGGTGATCGGCAGTCGCGCTGAGCAAGTCGCTGCGCAAGACGCGCTGGCTCATGTCTGCGCCTACGGCGTGTTCAACGATGTCAGCGCCAGCGAGCTGATCCGCCGCGATGGCTTCGGACCCGGCAAGAACATCGCGACCTTCGGCCCGTTCGGCCCCTACCTCGCGACCAGCGACGAGGTGCCCGATCCTCAGGCCCTGCGGATCGGGCTGTCGATCGACGGGGTGAGCCTGCAGGACTCCTCCACGGCCCTGATGCTGTTCTCGGTCGCCGACCTCGTCGCCCACCTGTCGCGGAAGACGGCACTGGAGCCGGGCGACGTGATCGCCACCGGCACACCGGCGGGGATCGCGGCTCTGCGCCAGCCGCCCGCCTGGATCCGGCCCGGCACGACGATGACCGCTTGGGTCGAGGGTTTGGGCAGTCTGATCAGCCCGATCGTCGCCGAGGAAGGTCTATGACCAAGCGCCCCGTGGTCCTGTTGACCAACCCGATCCATCCGGAGGCGGAGGCTATGCTGGCAGAGTATGCCCGCCCCGTCACCGCACCCGACCCGAGCCCCGAGACACTGCGGGCGCTCGTCGCCGAGGCGGAGGGGCTCGTGGTGCGCGTCAAGCTTCCCGACGATATCCTGGACGGCGCGCCGCGGCTGCGCGGTATCGTCCGCCACGGCGTCGGCCTCGACATGATCCCCGTCGCGGTGGCGACCGCGCGCGGCATCCCGGTCGCCAATCTACCCGGCAGCAACACCCAGGCCGTGGCCGAGTACGTGTTCGCGGCGCTGTTCCACCTGCGCCGCCAGGTCTGGCGTCTCGACGGCGGCCTGCGGGCGGGGGGATGGGGCGCCGTGCGACCCATCGCCGAGGGCCTCTCTGAGATCGGCGGCAGCACCCTCGGGGTACTCGGCCTCGGCGAGATCGGCGGCCGCGTCGCGCGGATCGCCCATCACGGCTTCGGCATGCGCGTGCTCGGGACCTCCCGCAGCGGCACGACGCTCGGCGGTCTCGTCCAGGCGGTCGACCTGGAGACGCTGTTCGCGCAGAGCGACGCGGTGGTGATCGCCTGCCCGCTCACCGAGGCGACGCGCGGCCTCGTCGACGCGGCGCTGATCAGCCGGATGCGCTCGCAAGCCGTCCTCATCAACGTCGCCCGCGGGCCCGTGATCGACGCGGCCGCGCTCGCCGCCGCCCTGCAGGCGGGCAAGCTCGCCGGTGCGGCACTCGACGTGTTCGACGTGCAGCCGTTGGCCTCCGACCACCCGCTCCTGGCCTGCCCGAACCTGCTGCTGACCCCGCACGTGGCCGGCATCACGCAGACCAGTTCACGCGCGATGAGCGTCGGCGCCGTTGAGGAGATGCTGCGCATCCTGCGCGGCGAGCGACCGCGCAACCTCGTCAATCCCGAGATCCTGCCCGAGACCCAATCCAAGACTCTTTCCGCCTGAGGAAAAACCCATGCGCATCACCCGCATCCAGTCCGTCCCGATCTCGTTCCGGGTCCCCGAGGGCCAGAACGTCCGCCTCGGCATCGGGCGGGCGGTCAAGCGCGACGCCGTGCTCGTCAAGGTCGAGACCGACGAAGGCCTCGTCGGCTGGGGCGAGGCCCATCACGGCCGCTGCCCCGGCGCCATCGCCAAGCTCATCGACACGACTCTGTCCGAGCTCGTCGTCGGGATGGATCCCCTCGACGTCAACGGCGTCTGGGCCCGGGTCTACCGGATGCAGCTCGCCAGCCACGGCATGGGCGCGGCCGCCGCGATGGCGCTGTCGGGACTCGACATCGCCCTGTGGGACATCCGCGGCAAGGCGACCGGATGGCCGATCTACCGGCTGCTCGGGGGCGCCGCCCGCGCGGTGCCAGCCTATGCCGGGGGCATCTCCCTCGGCTGGCAGGAGCCGGCCTCCTTGGCCGACGAGGCACGTGCCCACGTCGCCGCCGGATACCGAGCGGTGAAACTGCGCGTCGGCGACAGCCCCCGGCGCGACATTGCCCGCGTCGAGGCGGTGCGGGAAGCTCTGGGCGCCGACGTTGAGATCCTGGTCGATGCCAACACCGGCTACACGGTTGACGACGTGCGCCGGGTGATGCCGGCGTTCGAGGCGGCGGGGGTTGCGTGGCTGGAGGAGCCGTTCCCGCCCCACGATGCCTACAGCTACGGCGAGGCGGCGCGCTTCGGCACCGTGCCGCTCGCCGCCGGTGAGAACCACTTCACGCGCTACGAGTTCGTGCAGGCGCTGCAGGCCGGTTACCTCGGCTTCGTCCAGCCCGACCTGTCGAAGACCGGCGGCATCACCGAGACGATGCGGATCGCCGCCCTCGCCTCCGCCTGGAAGATCTCGGTCAACCCGCACACCTCGGCCACCGGCATCAACATGGTGGCGACGCTCCACCTGCTCGCGGCCGTCGACAACCCCGGCTACTTCGAGGGGGACGTGGCCCGGCACAACCCCTTCCGCGACGACGTGATCGGTCTGCCCTACCGGCTCGACGCCGAGGGCAAGGTGTGCCCGCCGGACGGTCCGGGCCTCGGCGTCGAGGTCGACGAGCGCTTCCTAGCCGCCAATCCGCTGATCGACGGCCCCTGCTACGTCTGATCTCCTTTGACGGATCGCGCGGCCCCACGACGTCCGGGGGCTTCGCACGAGCAAGAACAAAAAAGCCAGGTCGACCGGAGGGACGCGTGCTTCACTCGATCCAACAGCACAGGGAGCGCTACGCCGGCGTCCTGACCGCGCTGATCGGCCTGGGGGCCATCACGGAATCGGCCACCTACGGCCTCGGCACGCTGGCGGCGATCGGGCCAGGGGCCTTTCCGCTGGCCATGGGTGTCATCCTCGTGGCCTGCGGCCTCGGCATCGGGCTGTCGAAGGCGACCGTCGCCGACGCACACGACCACGACCGCGTCGACCTCAGCCGACCCGAATGGCGCGGCTGGACCTGCATCATCGGCGGGATGCTCGCCTTCCTGCTGCTCGCCCGGACCGCCGGCCTGTTCCCGGCGACGTTCGCTTGCGTGTTCCTGTCGGCGATGGGCGACCGCACCTCGACGGTGCGGGGTGCCTCCCTCCTTGCGACCCTGATCGCGGCCTTCGGCTGCAGCCTGTTCTACTACGGCCTGCACATCCAGCTGCCGCCGTTCGCCTGGGGGCAGTCATGATCGGCACGGCGCTCACCGACCTCGCCCACGGCTTTGAGGTCGCCCTCCAGCCAACGAACTTCCTCGCCTGCTTCGCCGGGGTCCTGCTCGGCAACATCGTCGGCGTGCTGCCCGGGATGGGCGTGATGGCGGCGATCTCGATCCTGCTTCCGCTCACCTTCGCCATGCCGCCGGTGGCCGCCATTTTGATGCTGTCGGGCATCTTCTACGGGGCGCAGTACGGGGGCGCGATCTGCTCGATCCTGCTCAACCTGCCCTGCCATCCGCCGCATGCTGTGACCTGCCTTGACGGTTACCCTCTGACCCAGCAGGGCAAGGGCGGCACGGCACTCGGCATCACGATGCTTGGCGGATTCTGCGGTGCCTCGTTCGGCATCGTGATGATGATCTTCTTCGCGCCCCTCCTCGTGCGGGCGGCGCTGAAGTTCGGGCCCGCCGACGTGTGCTCGCTGATGCTGCTCGGGCTGCTCGCCGGTTCGACGCTGGCCCGCGGCTCGGCGCTGAAGGGCATCGCCATGACGACGCTCGGCCTCCTGCTCGGCATCTTCGGCACCGACGTCACGTCGGGCTATGAGCGCTTCACCTTCGGCCTGCCCGAACTCGCCGACGGGATCGAGATCGTCGCCCTCGCGCTCGGGCTGTTCGGGATCGCGGAGTTCCTCAAGAGCGTGAACAAGGTCGAGCCGCTGCGCGGCGCCGCGGGCGTGCGCCTGCGCGACATGCGGCCGAGCGGGGAGGACCTGAAGCGCTCCGCCCTGCCGATCCTGCGCGGCACGCTGATCGGCAGCCTGTGCTCGCTCATCCCGGGCACCGGCCCGACCATCGCCTCGTTCGTCGCCTACGCGGCCGAGAAGAAGATCTCGCGCACGCCCGAGCGCTTCGGGCGGGGCGCGATCGAGGGTGTGGCGGCGCCCGAGACCGCGACGCACTCCTCGGTCCAGGGCGACTTCATCCCGACCATGAGCCTCGGCATCCCGGGCGACGCGGTGATGGCGCTGCTGCTCGCCGCCCTGACCATCCAGGGTATCACGCCGGGTCCGCTCCTGATCTCGCAGCACCCGGACATCTTCTGGGGCCTGATCGCGAGCTTCTGGGTCGGGAACATCCTGCTGATGGGGCTCAACGTCCCCCTGATCGGCGTCTGGGTGAAGCTGCTGACGATCCCCTACCGCTACCTCTATCCGAGCGCGCTGTTCTTCGTGTGCATCGGCGTCTACTCGACCAGCAGCAGCCTGTTCCAGGTCGGCGAGACGCTGGTGATCGGGATCTTCGGGTACCTCCTGCTGATCCTCGGCTTCCACCCGGCCCCAATCCTCCTCGGCTTCGTGCTCGGGCCGCGCTTCGAGGAGAACTTCAGGCGCGCCATGCTGCTGTCGCAGGGCGACCTGACGGTGTTCGTGGAGCGCCCGATCAGCGCCGCCTTCCTCGCGGTCTGCGCCATCCTGATCCTCGGACAGCTCTTTCTGCGCTGGCGACGCCGGGGAGCGTTGGTGCCCGATGGCCCCGTCGTGATGGAGGGCTGAGCCTGATAAAGTTGACTGGGGGAGCGATGTCGCCCTGAACCTCGACATGGTCCGCGCATGGTCGCACGCGCTTCGCGCGCCGCATCGGCCGATTGCGGGCCGCTCGAGATGCGGGCGCGACGGGTGGGCTATAGGTGGCCGCCCAAGGTCGTGAACGATCGGGCCGCTCGGCCCGCGCACGCCGGCCCGTCACGGTGGGTGCCATTCGCTCACGGCAAGGCCTTGTTTGATCCGGCCGTCTACGGCTCGCTTTGCTCCAAAAACAGGTCGGCCGCTCAAGATGAGGATAGTCCCAGCGGGGGCTAGCGGGTTTGCAGGCTTCCCTCAGCGTCCGCTTCGGAGCGAAGGCCCTCGTCGGCTGAATGACCGGGATGGGCGCAAAGCCGATCGGCCGGTTTTGCGCGAGTCGGCGATCCGGCATGGCATAGTCTGGCCAGTTGCGACCAGTCCGCTTCCGAATCGGAAACGGAAAAAGCAGACGTCGTTGTGATGCCCGCTCGTGTCTCTATCCAGGCGCTCACGATGATCACTTTACGGTACTCTTAAACCGCCCGTTGCTGTCTCCGCAGACGCAGCTAGACGGTGTGGACGCCGTTACGCTTCACGAAGGATGTCCTTCAGCGTCGCCCACCGACACCATTATGAAAAAGATACGATCACAGGAATCCGATGGAGAACCACGGGACCAGGATGATGACGAGGAGGCCGATCAAGAGGGCGACGATGTAGCCGACGATCGGGCGCATTCCGGCATCGGGGTGGATCCGACTGATCGCGCAGGCGGCGTAGTAGCCGACGCCGAAGGGCGGGGCGAACAGCCCGATGCCCATCGCGAGGATCACCACCATCGCATAATGGACCTCATGCACGCCCACCGCCCGCG
The DNA here is from genome assembly GCF_008039945.1 of Methylobacterium sp. WL64. NCBI lineage: Bacteria > Pseudomonadati > Pseudomonadota > Alphaproteobacteria > Hyphomicrobiales > Methylobacteriaceae > Methylobacterium > Methylobacterium sp. WL64. Next base: position 36,683 of record NZ_VRVA01000038.1, on the reverse strand, counting down.
CGATCGGGAACAGCAGCGGCCCGAACAGCACGATCGCGGGGATGCCCTCCAGCACCGAGCCCAGGATGATGAAGGCGACTGCCGAGACGAACAGGAAGCCGAGCGCCCCGCCGGGCAGGCTCTTCATCACTTCGGCCAGCGTCTGCGAGAAGCCCGATTGCGTCAGCGCCCAGGCCATGCCGGTGGCCGCCCCGATGATCAGCAGGATCGCCCCCGACAGCGTCGCGGTGGTCACCAGCATCGGATAGAGCCGCCGCCAGTCGAACCGGCGGTAGATCAGGAGGCCGGCCAGCGCCGCGTAGACGATGCCGATGGTCGAGACCTCGGTGGCGGTGGCGATGCCCTCGACCACGGCAAAGCGGATCACGAACGGCAGCGCCAGCGCCGGAATCGCCACCAGAAAGGCGCGGCCGATGATCCGGCCCGAGGGCCGGGCGACGTGGCTCAGGTCCTCCCGGCGGTAGCGCCACCAGACGAGGGCGCACAGCGTCACGGCCAGTACCAGGCCCGGCAGCAGGCCGCCAGTGAACAAAGCGGTGATTGATACGCCGGTGACCGAGCCGATGGTGATCAGCACGATCGAGGGCGGGATCGTTTCGGTCTGCGCGCCGGTTGTGGCGAGCAGGGCCACGAGGTCGCCCTCCTTGGCGCCCCGCGCCTTCATCTCGGGGAACAGCACCGGAGCCACGGCCGCCATGTCGGCGGCCTTCGACCCGGAGATGCCGGAGACGAGGTACATCGCCCCGACCAGCACGTAGTGCAGGCCGCCACGGACGTGACCGAGCAGCGAGGCCAGGAAGCCCACCATCGCACGGGCCATGCCGGTCATCTCGATCAGTAGGCCAAGGAAGACGAAGAGCGGCACGGCGAGCAGGATCAGGTGGCTCATGCCCTCGTCCATGCGCCCGACCACCACCATCGACGGGGCGTTGGTGGTCAGCGTTATGTAGGCGTAGGTCGACAGACCGAACGCGAAGGCGATCGGCACTCCGGAGAAGACCAGCGCGCCGACTCCGAGGACGAAGAACAGCAGCAGGTTGAGGTTGCCGAGGTTCATCAGCCAGGGCTGGAGCGCCACGAGGCCTGCGGCGATTCCAACGCCCAGCGCGAGCGCGCCCGCCGTCAACTTCCAGTCGGCAGTCTCCAAGAGCCGGATCACCGCGACGATCAGCATAAATCCTAGGCCGACAGGCAGGGCGGCCGCGCGCCACGCGTTGTTCAGCTCCAGCGCCGGCGTCTGGACGAAGGTCTCCTCGCCGGCGAATTCCCAGGCCGGCTCCAGAAGCAGCGCGACGAAGATCAGTCCGGCCACCAGGGCGACCGTCTCCAGAAAGGCGCGCAGGCGCGGCCCGCTCATGGCGACGAAGGCGGTCATTCGCATATGCTCGGCGCGGCGGAAGGCCACCACGGCGCCCAGCATGGCGAGCCACAGGAACAGGACCGAGGCCAGTTCGTCTGACCAGACGAGGGGCTCGCGGAAGACGTAGCGGCTGACGACGCCACTGAGCAGCACGCCGATCTCGGTCAGAACCAGCAGCGCCGCGGGGATCTCCACGAGGTGGCCCAGGCCGGCGTCCAGCCGGCGCAGCCAGCCCTGTGCGCGCAGGGGCGGGTCGGTCAACGCAACCCCCGCCGTCGGCTCGACGGCCGCGATATCAATCTGCATGGCGATCGTCCCTCAAGCGAGCTTACCGAGGTCGTTCAGCAACTGCCCGTCCGCCCCATGGAGGAACGCAGAACTGGGATGTGCCGCCGAGCGCTGGCAGGTTGTGGCGGCCCTTCAAGGCCAACAAACGGGGCCGGTCTTTGAGGCAGGCTCCTGCACCCGGTCCCGTCGAGCGCGAGATGGGCACGTCACCCGTTCGCGGGCGCTTGTCCTGACGAATCTCGCTTCAGGTCAGCTTTCCGCAAGCCTCCTCCAGCAACGACCACGCGTTGTCACCATACTTCTGCTTCCATGTCTGATAGTATGACGTGCTTGCGAGTGCCCGCTGGAAGTCGGATTTCTCAACTTCGATAAATGCGAGTCCCTTGTTGGCCAGCTCGGTTCGCAATGAACGATCACGCTCGGCGACATCCTTGCGCTGATCGACCACGGATCGGTCGAGTTCGGCGGTGAGGACGGATCTGATATCCTCCGGCATGCGCGCCCAGGCCTTGCGGTTGGACAAAGGCCAGTAGCCGTCCCAGCTGTGACCGGTCAGCGAGCAGAATTTTTGAACCTCATAGAGTCGGGTCGTCGCGATAAGCGAGAGTGCGTTCTCCTGACCGTCGATGACTCCGGTCTGCAACGAGGTATAGACCTCCGCGAAGTTCATGGGCGTCGGTGACGCTCCGATCGCAGCGAAGAACGAGGTGAGCATCGGGGCCGGCGGGACGCGGATCTTGAAGCCGGACAGATCCTTCGGAGCGCGGACCTCTCGTCCGGATGATGTGATTTGACGAAAGCCGTTGTCCCAGATCCGCCCCGGCGCGATGACGCCGACCTTCTCGATCAATGCCCGGGTGTGCTGACCCAGACTCCCATCCATTGCCCGCCAAACGGCATCGTAATCCGGAAATGCGTACGCTGTGTTGGCGATGCCCGCGACGGGTACGAAAGTCGCCAATATCGATGCTGAGAGTAGCAAAAACTCGATGCTTCCGTTCCGCACCTGCGACAAGACATCGGTTTCGGTACCGAGCTGGTTGGCTGGAAACAAGCGAATGCTGAGGCGCCCGTTCGTCCGTTCACGGACGCGATCGAGCGCCACGCGCAGATGGACGTTGTTTGGATGGCTAGGGTCCTGACCCGTCGCGAATTTGAAATCGAATTCCGGCCCTGCCCTCACGATCGACGGCATCGCCATCACCAAGCCACCGGCCAGCAGGGCACGACGGCTTACGGCTTTCTGCGGTAGCGCTAACATGGACGGCCTCCCTGAATTTCTGCGTATTGATTGAACCTGACCGGTTTCTTAAGATTTTTTTTATCGAAGCTATGCCGCTGGTGTGCAGCTCTACGGATCGCATGCTGCGAGTGCGGCCCCGAGCGCGAACCGCGCCATGGCAAGCGCCTCGGCCGGAGCGACCCCGCGGGTCGCGTAATAGAGGTCGCGACCGAGAGCCAGCACGTCGGGATGTCCGGCGGTCGCTCGTTCCACGGTCTCGACGGCCCGGGGCAGCACCTCCGTCGCAGGCAATATGGCATTCACCAGGCTGCGCGCGCGTGCTTCTTCCGCACTCATCAATCTCGCTTCGTAAGCGATCTCGAACAGAAGTGCTTTCGGCAAGGCGTCGCGCACAACAGCGAGCGCCAGGAAGGGAAAAAGGCCGTGCGCCACTTCCGGCAGGCCGAGCGTCGCGTCACGCGTAGTGAAAACCATGTCGCACGCGAGGGCCAGCGCAAACCCGCCCGCATGCGCATGGCCATTGAGCGCAGCGATCAGTGGCTTGCCGAGACCAGCCATCGCGCCGAAGAGATCGATATGGGCTCGCCCGAACTCCATCCGTCCGGCAGCGGCCGGCCCAGCGCCCCGGTAGTCGCCTCCCAGGCAGAAGACGGAGCCGCTCCCCGTCAGGACGCATCCGCTGATCGCTTTGTCGCTGCGAGCGGCGTTTAGGGCGGCGATCAACTCGTCCGCCATGTCCTGCGTGATCCTGTTTCCGGCGTCGGGTCGGCTCAGCGTCAGGATCGCGACCCGACCACACGTCTCGACTTCGATCTGTCGCATCGCTGTTGCGCGCTCCCTTCGACGGACGATTCCGCTGGTTTGAGGCACATCCCTGTCGGAACGTGCCTCGCGTCAGGAGGCGTAGCGCCGCTCCTGCGCGATGAGATCTGACATACCGACAAACTCGTTGAACTCGTCGAAAGGGGTCATCAGGTCCGCCACCGCGTTCGTGGTGCATCCCTCTTCCATGAACCGCTCCATCATCGTTTTAACAGCCTTATGCATGGCGAACATCGGCTCAATTGGGCAAAGCGCGTAATCAAAACCGCACTCTTCGACCTCTTTCAGAGACAAGTAAGGACTTTTGCCCGATCTCGCCATGTTGAACAGGAGCGGTTTGCCGAGCGGTCGCAGGCGGCGACTGATCTCGCGCATCTGTTCCACGCTCTCCATCGCGTCGCAATACAGTCCGTCGGCACCGACCTCAGCGTAGCTGATGAGGCGGGCGATCGCGTCATCGAAGCCGGTCACGGCGAGCGAATCCGTGCGCGCGACGATGAAGAAATCCGGATCGCTTCGAGCCTCCAGCATGGCGCGCAGCTTCTGCTGCATCTCCTCGGCGCTGACGAGCTGCTTGCCCGAGAAGTGCCCGCACTTCTTGGGGACCGCTTGATCCTCCAGATGCAGCACCGAAGCGCCCGCCTCTTCCCAGAGTTTGATCGTGCGCTGCGCGTCGAGCACGCCGCCATACCCCGTATCTGCATCGGCGAAGACAGGGACGCTGGTAACCCTGCAGATGCGGCGGATATGCTCGAACATCTCGGTCTGCGTCAGCAAACCCATATCGGGGGCGCCTGCAACGATGGCAGAGGCCGCGAAGCCGCTAACGTAGATTGCAGGCGCCCCGACCTGCTCAGCCAGCTTGGCCGTGACGGCGTCGTGTGCGCCCATGCAAACGAACGGCGGCAACTCAAGAAGTTCGCGGAAGCGGGATGAGCGGGACAAAGCGGGGCCTCTGGGTTGCATTGGGCAGGAGGTTCGAAGCGACCTTGACCGGGCTCAAAGCTTGAACCCGAACCCCTGATGTTAGCGCAAACATAAACGCGATCGCCGCGTTCCGCAATCCATGCGGACGGGCTATGCGATAGAGTGTGGGATCAACTAGGCTACAGGCACGGCCAGGCGACTAAGATGGCAGACCTAACAGCGAGACCGCGCCGGAAGCAGAATCCCAAGCAAGGGAGGCCTGAGCCTCGTATGGAGGATGTGGCCGCCCTGGCTGCAGTTTCAGCGATGACGGTCTCGCGGGCACTGCGCGATCCGACTTCCGTGAATACCGAGACCAGACTCCGTATCGAGATGGCGATCGATGCCACCGGATACGTTCCCAATCGGATCGCCGGCAGCCTCGCTTCGCGCAGGACGAACGTCGTCGGCCTGATCGTGCCGAGCCTTCGCAACTCGCTCTTCACGGAGACGATCCAAGGCGTATCGGACGCTCTCGGCGCACATCACCCTTTGATGATCGCGGATAGCGGCTACGCGTTGGCCGGTGAAGAGGCCGCCATTCGGGCCTTCTTGGCCCAGCGCATCTGCGGGATCGTGCTGCACAACACGCAGCATACGGCGCGCAGTCGCACGATGCTCGAGGATGCAGGCATCCCCTGCGTCGAGACGGGGAACCTGACCGAGAAGCCTCTCGACATGACAGTCGGTTTCTCGAATTACGATGCAGCCTGCGCGATGACGGAGTACCTGATTGGCCGTGGGTACAAGAACATCGGATTTGTCAGCCTGCCCATTCACGACAATGATCGCGCTGCCGAGAGGCGGGCGGGATTTCTAGCCGCCCATCAACGACGTGGGTTGATCTCCGCTCCCGAGTTGCTGCTCGAAAGCCCGCCCGGACTGCGGAGCGGTGGGCGCGCACTCGCGACTTTGATTGAGCGCGTACCGGCCGTCGATGCGATCTTCCTTTCCGGCGATGTGCTGGCGACCGGAGCTTTGCTTGAAGCGAACCGCCGCGGCTTGGATGTCCCAAACAGGATCGCGATCGTCGGCTCGGATGACAACGAACTCCAGGAGGCCGTCTCCCCACCGCTGACAACGCTGCGCTTTCCTCGCTATCAGATCGGGCATCAGGCAGCGGAGATGCTCATGAAGCAATTGCGCAATCCCTCCTGCGACATCCGCAAGCTTGACCTCGGTTATGAGCTCATAGAGCGGGCAAGTGCTTAGAAGCGAAACAAACGCACCAACAACAACGACGTTTGCTGGCCGAAAGCTGTCCGTCTGGTTTCTAGCGATCGGTGACGTGAAGCAGACAGGGTAGATGGCCCGTGCATTACGTGCTGCCACGCCAAGATGGTACTGTCACGTCGCAGGAGCTCCGAGCCACTACGATGCACAGACCCAACGGTTAAGCGCGGGCGCTACAAGCGTGCAGACTGCACTGGGGAGGAGGTAAACACCCACTGCAATCAGCCCTAAGGTGCTCGCCACCAGCATGGCGATGAGCGGCGCGAAGCCGACGCGATGAACCACGCGGCCGTATCCATTGTGCCCGCACGCCGTGCTGGTAATCCAGCACAGCCTTTTCCTGCAGACCAACGATCACGCTCAACGCTTATTCTGATCAGTTCACGACGCCGTGAACACAGCGACGCCTCATTCCCACGCCCAAGAGGGATCCGAGCGCTCACGCAGGGCGCTGCCGTATCGCCGTCCCGCGCGATGCATTTCTTTTCGCTACCTCGGCTGCAGGCTCCGGGTAAAACTTAGGCGGTGTTGATGCTGTTCATCTGGTCAGGCTGGGGGATCGTGGTCATTCCCGTCGTGGTCGGCACGGCGGTTGCGGTTGAGGCGGTGGGCGGGTTGGCGCTTCGGGCCCTCGGTCACCCCGAACTTATATTTCTCGCCATCAGCCTCGGGCTGTTCGCGGCCGCAGCCGCCAATTGGATCGTCGGCCGGCGCCTGAACGGCAGGGCGCCGCGCGAACTCATCGACCCGGCCACGAGCGAACGCGTTCTTCTCCGCCGTCGACACGCGCTGTTCTGGGTACCGGTGCAGTACTGGTCCGTGCCAGTCGCGCTTGCCGCGCTCGTCCCATTGCTTGCCCTGCGCAATCTCTGAATCTGACGCCCCCAACCAGCCATACAGTTAAGGAGATGAGCATGCCGCGTGGCAGCTGTGAGCGTGCGGAGAGACCCCGTCGGTTCTTCGTTACCTGTCTCGTTCTAGTGATGGCTACGCCCGCCACGGCCGTGACACCAGTGACGCCTATGGGTGTTGAGAGCTGTGACGCCTTTCTGGATGCCTACGCTCAGTGTGCAGCAAGCCCTGGCGTGCCGGAGGCCGCCCGCCCCAATATCCGGCAAGGCATCGGCACGCTGCGCGAGAGCTTCCGCGACGCCATCAGCCGCAACACGGCCGCCCGCCCGACGGTCGCCTACCAGTGCGCCCAGGCCCATGAGGCCGTGCGTAAGAGCATGGTCGACGCCTTCAGGTGCGACTTCCCCGCTCCGCCGCCGGCCTCCCAGGCTCTGCTGCAGGCCGCGCCACCCGCGGCCTCGGCACAAGCGCTGGCCCGGGGGGCCGTGCGCGCCACCCCACCCCCGCCAAGCCCCGAGATGCAGGAGGTGGCGAAGGTGAACGCCTACACCGAGGTGCAGAACCACCTCGTGCGGTCCCATCCCCTGGAACGGCAGCTCGCCGAATACCGACGCGACAACGAGCGCGTGCTCAAGCTCGGCACGAAGCTGGGTGCCAACGCCTGGTACCATTTCGGCATCGTCGACTTCGACGGGGTAATCGACGAACTGGACAAGGCCACCGCCCTGCCGGGGACCATTCCCGAGGTCGACTCCCAGGCCACCCGGCTGCTCGCAGCCTTGCGCGAGCTCAACCCGTTACTGAAGGCGCTGACCCGCTATCAGACCACGCGAGAGTTCAAGGAGGACGGCTACAAGTTCGCCCGCGAACAGCATCCGATCCTCGTGCCCAAGGTCGAAGCCGCCGCGAAGGCGATGGACGCCTACGGCACCGCCCTGTTCGAGCGCGAGCTCGCCCGGGACGAGCGGTGGATGGCGTCGCTGGCGGAGGACGCCCCAGCACGCCGACTGCTCGCCACCAGCTTGGCGCTACGTCGGGCAGTGCAGCGCTTCGAGGCCCTGGCGCCAAGGTCCGATACCGCCCCGTTCCTGGCCGCTCTCAGCGACGTGTCGACCGCGAATCGACAGCTCGGGGTGACGTTCGACGGCATGAACCCAAAAGCGAATTCGTCGTGCACCGGATACGCGGACACGGTGGCGAGCGTGATCGGTCACGGCCGCGACGTCGCGCGAGACATCAAGGCGAAAGGTGACCCGAGTCAGCCGGCGCGGCTGTTCAACGATGCCTACAACCGCTCGGTGCGCGATCTCGAATCCTGCCAGCGGTACGAGGATAGGGTGCGGCCGAGCTGACCGGCGCTGGCATAGCGCAGGCTGGCAGCCTCCGACAATCGATCGCCGAGGGGCAGATGATCATACCGCTTCATCAGGACGGCAGCGGCAGTCGCCGGCTTCCTCCCGTCGTCTGGCTCGTCGCCTGGGTCGTCGGCGTTCCGGCATTGCTCGGCGGGCTCGGGGCTTGGGAGGTCGAGCGCGGGCTGGCGAGCGCCGAGAGCTATACGCGGCGCCAAGTTGAGCTGCCGGTCTCCGTCGTCCAGCTGCGGCTGCTGGCGGCGACAGATCCCTACGCCTCGGTCCGTTTCGAAGGCGGGCGCACCGCCTACGGGGCGGCATTGGCCGCCGACAAAGCTCAGGAGGCGCTGGCCGTGGTCACACGCGACCTGCCGCTGGCCCGGGCTCGCACGTGGGTGCCGTACGCGACGCTCGGCGGCGCGCTGCTCGCACTGCTGGCCGGTCTCGTCGCGCTGGCCGGCGGCGGAGCCGCGGGCCTGTGGGCGCGGCGTTCGCGCGACGCCTTGCTCGCCAGTTTTGGCCTCGTGCGCCGCGTGCTGCCGGTGCTGCTTGGACTGCAGATCGTGGGCTTGAGCCTCGCGGTGCTCGCGGCCGCGCTGTTCGAGGCCACCGGGCTGTGGTTCACTCAGCGGTTCTCGGCTGGCGAAGCCAAGCTGCTGCTCGGCGCGCTGGTCATCGCCGCCTTGGCGGCCTGGGCCGCGGTCGCGGCGGTACGCGGCCTGCGCGGGGTGTTCGCGCTGTTCACCCCCGAGCCTATCGACGTACGCGGCCGCGTCCTCGACGAGGCCGATGCACCGGGTCTGTGGCGCCTCGTGCGCGAGCTCGCCGGGCGCGGGGACGCGCTGGTCCCCGACGCGGTGGTCGTCGGCTTGACCGGTGGCTTCTTCGTCACAGAGTCCGCCGTGCGCCTGAGTCCAGACACGCGGACACTGACTGGGCGCACGCTGTACCTACCGGCCCCCTATCTCGGCGTGCTTGACGGGCGCGAGCTTTCCGCGGTGATCGGGCACGAACTCGCGCACTTCGCGGGCGAGGACACCGCCTATAGCCGGCGCTTCACCCCGATCTACGCCGGCCTACATCGCGCGCTGACCGCGCTGGGCAATGTCGGCCCCGGAGACCTACTCACTCGCCCAGCCGCCTATGTCGGCTATCGCAGCCTCGGCACCTTCGACGCAGCGGTGGCGCGTTGGAGCCGGGCGCGTGAGTTCGAGGCCGACCGGCGCGGTGCCCAGGTCTCTGGAGCACCACCCGCAGCCTCCGCCCTGCTGCGTGTCGGCGTCCTCGGCCCGGTGGTGGGTGAGACGCTCGCATCCTCCTACGGCAAGCCCGACGCGGCGCCCGACGATCTTGTCGCGGGCGTACTCGACGCAATCCCCGCTGCCGGCTTCCCCGAGCCGGGGGCGCACCTCGACGACCGGCAGGCGCACCCCACCGACACCCACCCGTCCGATCGGCAGCGGATCGCGGCGCTTGGCGTTCCGCTCGACGCCGAGCTGTTCGCCCGCGCCGCCCGGCCGCTCACCGTAGGGGACCGCGCCTGGCCGGTCGCCCTGGTCGCGGACTGGACCGGTCTGTGCCGCTGGCTCAGCGTGGACTTCCTGACTGGGGCACGGGAGCACCGAGCTGCCGAGCGGGTATACCTAGAGGAGACCGCAGCGGCAGTGCCGGTCGAGGAGACGCTGGTGCACGAGAACGGTGCGCCGATGGTCTGGACGATGGGCGTCCTAGCGCTCCTCTTCGCCGGCGCCGGCGCTGCCTTGCTTCTGTACCCCCGCGCCCTTGGCGTCGCGCACGATGCGCTGGCGCAGCAGATCCTCGGCGCCGCTGCCGCGGCGGGTGTCGCCTGGGCAGGGATCTACGCCGGTCTCGTGCATCGACGCGGCCGGACGCCGTTGTTGGTGCTGACGCCGGACGTGCTGCGCTCGCCGCTACTCGACAGTGCGGTCGCGTGGAAGGATGTGGCGGACTTCCAGGTCACGCACGGCAAGCGGCTCACCCTGACGCTTGCGCTCACGCCGGACGCCACGTTGCCGAGGACCAAGCGCCTGTTCTCGCAGGCCGGAGTGAGCCGACGGCGACGTCACGTCTGCGTGCAGTCTCTGGGCGCGCGCGGCCTCAAGCCCGACGCCTTCGCCGCGCTGGTCGGACGCTACCTCGCGGCCTCTCGTGCCCGCGTGCACCTGTCAGCGGCGCATACAGGGATCTGATCGCTCGGCCACCGGCAAACGTCCGTCCAAGCGCTGGTTCAACGCCGCTTGTGGCTCGTTGCCCTATTCTTCGCGGCATTCCTGACTGGGTTAAGCTGGCTCGTCGTCGGCGACCTGCACAAGGTGTTTGGTCCCAACGCCTCATCTCACGAGCAAGGATGGGTGGCGGACTGGTGCAGACGCTTCGCTCTACCCCGGGGGGACGCGTGTGAGCTCCTCGACCACCTGATGCATGTCCAAGCCGATGATCGTGGCCAGATCGAGCAACTCGACCAAGTCGATCCGCCGCTCGCCGCTCTCTATGTTCGACACGAACGGCTGGTGTCGCCCGAGCCGGCCTGCCACTTCGGCCTGGGTCAGGCCTGCCGCCTCCCGCGCACGTACGACGAGCTCGATCAGACGCGCGTGCCGAGCTGAACCGAGGGTACGCGCCATGCCGGGCCGTGCGGGTGAGAACCGCCAGCTCGGCTAGAACCGATATCTGGATATCCAAAAGTCGGATATTTCGCTGGACTACCACCCCTCACCGGAGCCACACGACGCACCGGGGCACACGCCGGTCAGGCGGCTCGCCCGGGCGCGCGACGGAAGGGCAGCTATGAGAACGCGGCGCAGGCACACCGGCGTACAGCTCGCGACGGCACTCACTCTGGCTTCGCTTGCCCCATCTGACGCCCAGGCAGGACAGAGCTTCGTCCAGACCTACATCGACGCGCAGGGTAGCTGCGCCAATGCGGCCGGTCCCCTGGCGTTCGTCCTGGCCGGGGGCGGCCTGCAGGCGCCGTTCGGCAAGCTCGCCGGCGACTGGACGGAAGCGGATCTCTCCGCCCTCCCCGCCATCTTGTCCGCGTGCGAGCGGACGGCGGCCCGGGTGAACCCATATCTCGCCGCCGAGGTCAGAGGCCAGGCACGGGAGCTCGAGACGCGCGTGCCGCAGATCGTGGCGGCCGCGCGCGCCGAGCGGGCGCGGCAGGCGGCTCAGCTCCAAGCCCGTCGAAATCTCGCGCAGGCGCGGATCGAGGCGGCACGCCGGCAGGCGGACGTGCCCGCCGCCGATCCCGAGGACGAGGTCCGACGCCTGGAGGCAGAAGCCGGACGCGCGGAAGCGCAGGCGCAGGCCGCGGCGGGGTACCGTGATCGCGCCTTGCGTGAGGCGGGCGAACGGCAGCCGCAGACCCCGCCGCCTCGACCTGAGGTGATGCCAAACAAGCCTGCAGGTGATGGAAGCCCGCCGACGATCGGTCCTACGGCGACGTTCGGCTTCGACGCGCCGAGCTTCCGTCGGATGTACGACATGCGCCTGCGCGATGATGGCGACGGCGACATCGAGGAATGCGCCGAGCAGAACATGAACTACGTCTGCCGGTTCGACGATGCCCCGTTCCGCAAGTCGGTCGAGGCGTTCCGCAAGCTCGACCTCGTGCGCGGTTCGTTTAGCTCGAAGCTCAGCCTGTCGGTGGTCAGCCAGGCCGGCAGAGCATCGCGCATCGTGCTCACCGGCGACCGAGCGGACCCGATGAACCTGTTCGGCTTCGTCGGCAAAGTCGCCAGCCTGATCAAGACGCTCGAGCCGGGGATCGCGGAGGCGGCCGTGCAGGACCTGCTGAGCGCGGGGCTTGGTCTGACGCGCGGCGACGACGATCCGACCATCGGCGCCGAGCGGACGGTGGTGCGGGTTCGGGACGTCGCCCGCTGCAAGTCCGCGCCGTCGACTGAGGACACGGCCATGACCTGCAAGTTCGAGCCACGCGCATAGCCGCCGCGACGCGACCGTCCTCTTTTGATCCCAAGATCTCGACCAGTCTGAGCACGTACGGGGTCGTCTGCTCAACAGCTCGCGCGCCATTGACCGCGGCGAGTTTGCCCCTCAATCCCGCATCACCTCCCGCCGCGTGATGTTACGACGTACGGTTCCGCGGCCGCGGGCGCTCCGCTGCGTGAGATAGTTCAACGCCTGCGAGGTCGCGTCGACCTGATCATCGTGGGCGCCGTACGGGAATGCCAGCAATTCCCTGCGGTAGCCTTCAAACCACTCGAAGTTCCGTGCCACGTGCACGCGGCCGGCCTCAAACGCCGGCGCGTGCGCCTCCAGCCGCGCAGTTTTCTCACCGCGTGGCCGGATCAGCCGCGGCCGAAGGTCGGTGGTCCGCTGGATCTCTTGGACCAGGGTGCGGCCGAGTTCGGTGTCCTCCACCAGCGTCACGTGCGGATCCCATGCCTTCGTATATTGAAGGATCAGCCGCCGCAGCTCGGGAGCCTCCAGCCGGACCCGGACGAGGTCGAGCAGGTAAGCGTGCATGCCCACCGCCCCCCACAGCTGGCCGACCGACCAGCTGCTCGTCTCGGTGACTGTGGAGGCCAAATCCCAGCTCGCCACCAAGTGCTCCAGGTCGGAGGGCTCCTCGTTGAAGTACCGCAGCCAGTCGTCGTGGATGATGTTGCCGCCGGGCGGTATCGGGTCCTGGCCGTACTGCGCGGCGAAGTTGCTCGAGCCGAGATCCGCCCGCAGTCGCTCCAGCACCTCGAGCGGCTCGCGATCGGGCAGGAGGACCTCCCCCGCCCGGCGGTGGTGCACGTCGTCCTCGCCCGGCCCAATCCGGTAGGCGGCATCCTCCGGGGCGATCGCCGGGATCACCAGCATCGCCCAGCCACGTCGGCGCATCATGCCGTGTCCTCGCGGGTGAGGTGACCGACGAGATCGTCCTCGTGAAGGCGCTGCCCCACCACGACGATCGCCCCAGTGCGCTTGTCGTTCAGGCGGCTCGGGAACTTGGTGTCCCATAGACCGAGTTCACGTCGCCTGATCGTCTCCGACAGAGCCGCCTGCGGGTTCATGGCGTCGTCGGCGATGATCAGGTCGGCGCCACGTCCGAACACCGACCCGGCGAGCGGAACGCCGAAGCGATAGCCTCCAGCGGTCGTGACCGTCTCGGTGGCGCGGTCGCCGCCGCGCGCGATTCGAAACGCCGGGAACGCGTCGCGGTACCACTCGCTGGCCACGACCGCGCGGAAGGAGGCGGCGAGCGAGCGCACGAGGCTGTCCTCGCTCGACACGCAGATGACGCGCCGCCGGGGATCGTGGCCGAGCCGCCAGGCGGCAAAGCCGATCGAGGTCATGATCCATTTGCCCGAGCGCGGCGGCACCGCGATCACCAGACGCGTCTCCCGCCCGTCGTGGACACGGGCGAGGGCCTCGGCCATCGCGTCGAGGTGCCAGCTCGGCGCGAACGGGATGCCGGGGTTCAGCGTCAGGAACACCCGATGGATGAACACCATGTAGTCGATGCGCACGAGGTGATCGATCATCCGAGGGGTGATCATGGCTCACCCCCACGCAGCTTGCGCGCCTGCTGCCGGACGAACGCCTCCAGCACTTCGCGCTCCTCGTGCGACAAGTCCGAGGCAGCCGGCTCGTCGTCGGCCGGAGCCTCAGGGTGCAGCTTGTGCAGCAGGCGGATCGCCGCGACCTGGCCCTGGGCGGAGTTGGCGAACAGAAAGTGGTCGAGGGCCTCGCGCCGGGTCACCGTGGCGGCGGTGCCGTTGAGTGAGAGCGTAATCTCCTCGTCGAGGAAGTCGACCGCGGGCTTGGGCCGACCGTTGCGGCCGTAGGGGTTGCGCACCTCCCCCGGCTTGATGCGGGTGTCCCGACCCGGGCGACGAGGCGGCGCGCTCATCGCTCATCCTCGGCGCCCGCGCACCGCATATCATCGTCGACGCTGGACCCAGCCCGCTCGGCCGCGGTCTCGGAGAAGGTGCGTCCGGTCTCGGCGTGGCGCGCCGGCTCGCCGGTGAGCTTCTCCAGCCGGCGGACGCCGAGGTCGACATAGGCGGGATCGACCTCGATGCCGACTCCGATACGTTTGACTTTGTGTGCGGCGACCAGCGTCGTCGCCGAACCGGCGCAGGGGTCGAGAACGATGTCACCGCGCAGGGTGACATCGAGGATCGCGTCCTGGATCATCGCGACGCTCTTCGGCGTCGGGTGGTCGCCGTGGTCCTTGTCCCTCCCCCGCCCGAAGGCGTTCGCCCCGGCGTAGCCCCACACGTTCGAGCGCCACCGACCGTTGGCGCCGAGCTGGACGTTGTTGATGTGCGGCGCGAGGCCATTCTTCCAGGCGAAGATCAGCTCATGTTGCGAGCGCCACAGCGAACCCTGCCCGGCCTGATTTTTATGCCAGACGATGAGGTTCTTGAGCTCGGCGTAGACGCTACGCCCGGCGCCCATGAGCTCTTCGATGTGCGCCCAGTCTATGAAGACGAGATGGATCGATCCGTCGAGGGAGAAGGCCGCGAGGTTCTCGAAGATCATCTTCAGGAACCGGGTGAACTCGGCCGGCGTCATCTCGCCCGAGGCCATCGCGAACTCCCGCAAGGCGCGCTTGGTCACGTGGCCGGCGATTTTGACGTTGTAAGGTACGTCCGCGACGATCATCCGGGCTCGGCGCGCGCCGAGCAGCCGGGCGTAGACGTCGCGCTCGCGTGCGTCCCCGCAGGCGAGCGCGTGTCCGTTCTTGAACAGCCAGATATCCCCTCGCACCGAGACCGTCGGTCGATTCCCATCCGAGGGTGCGAGGACATCGGCTTCGTCCGCCGCGTCGTCTTTGACACCGGGGTGCAAGAGCACGTCGATCTCGACCGTCGGGATCGCCGTATTCACGAGCAGATCGACATCGACTTCGGCGATGTAGGCGACCTCGTACCGGAGCGCATCGGCGTTCCAGCTCGACATCTCCTGGATCTTGTTGAGGCTGATCCGGAGCGCGGCGACCTGCACGGGGTCGAGGTCGTCGACGACGGTGACCGGCACGCGCTCGAAGCCGAGCGCCTTCAGCGCGCGATGGAGTGCATGGCCGCCGATGATCGTACCGTCACCCGTGACGAGGATCGGAGCGACGGGGCCGTTGAAGGCGAGGATGTTGCGCTGCAGATGCTGCTGCTGGTCTTTATGGTAAGTCCGCAGCTCGCGCGCGTACGGCTTAACCTGGTCGATCGGCCAGTACTGCGTCTGCAGCGTTCTGAACTGTGGGGGCGAACTCGCATTGGGGGCCGCACCGGCATGAGCGCCGACCGGCGACGAGCGGGTGCGTTTCCTCGGGACGAGAGGGTTTGGGAGAGCCATGATGTTCCACGGGGGTTACCCCGGTGGAACTCGGCACACGCGCCGAGCAGGCGACGTTCATATCCAAGCTCCTAGCGGGGCTTGTTCGCGCACGGTGACCGCAGCGATCACGCGTAGGCCGTTTGCACCTGGCGGCTCGCGCCGCGGCTCAGGAAGCTCGGGCCATCCGGTAGCCGCATCGCGCAAGCCCGGAAGCACATCCACGTTTATATATCGTCAGTCTCAAGGTCAATAGTATCGGAACTCGACGTGGTTGCGTGGCGGATCAGTTGTGAACCGACGATGGCAGACGGAATCTTGCCTCGTCCGTTGACAGGAGCACACGCCTCCGGAAGAGCTTGCTCTGCCAGCGCCCACGATTCCAATACCGAACATCGACGCGTCGAACCCCGTCGCCGCCGACCCGAGCCTGTCCGCGCAGGACGAGTCGGCCACTAGCCTGGACCTCGATCCGAGGTCGATTGTTCGACCGTCCACCCATCTCGACGTCAACGTCGGCGATCCGAAACCCGGTCCAGTGACCGGGTTCCCTGCTGGGCCGCGGCCTCCCCTCCCGTTGCGCCAGCTCGGTGATCCGGCGGGCGATAACCGGCGCAGCGGTGTCTCCGTCACCAGACAGGGCTGAGGTGACATCTGGTAGAGGTCGGCGCGTCACCGTATGGCCGAGATAGCTGCGGCCGGGGATGGTCGGACGTCGGGTCATCGCTGCGACCTCCTTTGAGTGTAGAAGCCACACCCTCGCCACGCGGATGTCAAGCGTCACCCGGTGCGTGCTCGTCGGCTCGGCGCCATCGTCGGTTTGCCATCCCAGTTAACCGAGGGCGTCTGGTCCGGGCGGCCCATTTCGCGGTGCGGCATGGGTCGTTTCGTGCCGCAGGATGGGCCTTCTCGAAGCCATTTCCGGCGGCGGCAAAGCCAGTCGATTTGGAGACCGGTTCGCACCTGACTGCGTGCACCACCAGGCCTTCCTGGTGGTTATCGAGTGTCCTGCTGGCTGCGGCGATAACGCTGCCGAGCCAGGGACTTAGCGGAGGCCCGCAGGGCCACCCGCCACCATCCTGATCGGTCTGCCGGCACGCTTCGGGCGCGAACACGCCCTCGCTGCGGGCGTTGCGCCGACGTTTCCTCCCCTGCCCGGCTGCCGCATCCTCCGTGCCCGGTTCCTGTCCCGTCCGAGACGCGCGGCGTGAAATCGCGTCCCGTCGCGGTTTCACGCCGCGCGTGATGCGGATCGGCGGACGGCGGCAGCCAGCGCGTCCTCGATCGACGGCCTTCGCCGACGGCCCCGCCGTCGTGTCCGTGCCCGGCGCCGCGGCGCCGGCTTGGTCGCGGATGTCCCGATGCCCTCGCGCGGCGGCTTGATCGCGGCGCTTCCAGTCCGCACGATGCTGCGGTCCGGTCCGGTCGCGCACGGGCAACCGCACACCGTTCACGACCGCCCGCATAGCGAGGCCCCACGATGATCGAGCTGTATGCCTGGAACACGCCCAACGGACGCAAGATCAGCGTCGCCCTGGAGGAGATGAGCCCGCCCTATCGGGTCCGGACCGTCGACATCACGCAGGGCGAGCAGTTCGATCCGGCCTTCCTGGCGATCAGCCCGAACAACCGGATCCCCGCGATCGTCGATCCGGACGGGCCCGGCGGTTCGATCTCGGTGTTCGAATCGGGCGCGATCCTGCTCTACCTCGCCGAGAAGTCGGGCCGGTTCCTGCCGGCCGATCCGCGCCGGCGCATGGCCGTGCTGGAATGGCTGATGTGGCAGATGGGCGGGTTCGGACCGATGCCGGGGCAGGTCCACCATTTCCTCGGCGTCGCGGAAAAGGACCGGGCCTACGGGTTGGAGCGCTACCTGAAGGAGACTCACCGGCTCTACGGGGTGCTGGACCGGCGCCTCGCGGCGGCGGAGTTCGTCGCCGGCGCGCTGTCGATCGCGGATTTCGCCATTCTGGGCTGGGCGTGGCGGCACGAGCGCCATCAGGTCGACCTCTCCGACTACCCGCAGGTGAAGCGCTGGTACGATACGATGATGGCCCGGCCGGCGGTGCGGCGCGGCTTCGCGGTTGCCCTGAGCTGAGCGCGCCAGGCGGCCGACGCGGCCCCACCGTCTCGCCCGTCCTGCGCGACCGAATGGCGGCAGGCCGGCCTTGCATCCGCCAGCGCGCCCGGGCTGCCCGCCCCAGGGCCGTCAGAGCACCTGCGAGAGGAACCGGCGGGTGCGCGCGTCCTGCGCGGACGCGAAGAAGGTCGCCGGCGGCCCGTGCTCGACGATGACGCCGCGGTCGGTGAAGTAGATGTGGTCGGCGACGTCCCGGGCGAAGTTCATCTCGTGGGTGACCAGCATGCAGGTCATGCCCTCCTCGGCCAGCTCGCGGATCGTGACCAGCACCTCCTTGACCGTCTCGGGGTCCAGGGCGGCCGTGACCTCGTCGAACAGCATCACGTCGGGCCGCATCGCCAGCGAGCGGGCGATGGCCACGCGCTGCTGCTGACCGCCGGAGAGCTCGCCCGGATACGCCGCCTCCTTGCCGGCCAGCCGGACCTTGGCGAGCAGGGCGCGGGCCCGGGCCTCGACCTCGCGCCTTTCCTGCCCGAGGACGTGGATCGGCGCCATCATCACGTTCTGCAGCGCGGTCTTGTGCGGGAACAGGTTGTACT
Source organism: Methylobacterium sp. WL64 (assembly GCF_008039945.1). Lineage (NCBI taxonomy): Bacteria > Pseudomonadati > Pseudomonadota > Alphaproteobacteria > Hyphomicrobiales > Methylobacteriaceae > Methylobacterium > Methylobacterium sp. WL64. Next base: position 18,580 of record NZ_VRVA01000038.1, on the reverse strand, counting down.
GCTGGAACACCATCCCGACCTTGCGGCGCAAGGCCAGCTTGTCGAGCCGCGGATCGGTGACCTCGATCCCCTCGACCCGGATCGAGCCCGCGGTGACCGGCACCAGCGCGTTGATGCAGCGGATCAGCGTCGACTTGCCCGAGCCCGAGGGCCCGATGATGCAGACCACCTCGCCCTTGCGCACGTCGAAGCTGATCCCCTTCAGGACCTCGAAAGTCCCGAAGGACTTGTGCACGTCGACGACGCGGACGATCGGCTGGTCGGGTGTCCAGGCCGGGGACGGGCTGCTGGCGACGGTCGCTTGCATCATGCTCAACGGGTCTCGAAGCGGCGTTCCAGGTGGGCGGTCAACCGGTCGATCGGGTAGCAGTAGAGGAAGAAGCAGAGCAGGGCGAAGCCGTAGAGCGGGGCGAACAGCTCGGGCCGTCCGCCCTCGGCGGCGTGCACCTGCGCGGTCAGCGTCAGCATCTCGGTGACCCCGACGATCGACGCCTGCACGGTGGCCATCGCGATCAGCGCGTAGACGTTCATCCAGGGCGGCAGCATGCGCTTCGCGCATTGCGGCAGGATGATCCGCCACAGGGTCTGCCGCCGGGTGAAGGCCAGGGATTCGGCGGCCTCCCACTGCGTGTTCGGCACCGAGCGCACCGCGCCGCGGACGATCTCGGCGACGTTGGCCATCACGGGCAGGCTGAAGCCGAAGGTCGCCTTCACCCAGTCGGGCAGCGGCACCCGGATCCCGAACACCGTGACCTGGAACGGGACCAGGAACATCACGAAGAACAGCAGCACCAGCCAGGGCACGTTGCGGAACACCTGCGTGGCCGACCACGCGATGCGCGGCAGCACCCGGCCCTCGCCCAGCATGGCCAGGCCGAGCCCGAGGCCCGCCGCCGTGCCGATCGCCATCGCCATCAGCGAGATCGCGACGTTGAAGGCGAAGCCCGTGAGCAGGAGCGGCGCCCACTTGATCACCACCTCCAGCGGGGACAGGGCGGCGGCCCCGCCCTGCGCCCAGGCCGGGAGGGCGACGATGGCGAGGCCGCACAGCAGCCAGCCGTGGATGGGGCGCAGGCGCGCCGCCGGGCGGCCCCAGGCGGGCGCGAACGGCAGCAGGACCGGCAGGTCCGTCGGACGACCCGCCGGGCGGCCGTCGTCGCGCCGGCCGGTCCGGTCCGGAGCGCTCATCGGCCGTATCCGGGGATGCGCAGGGCGCGCTCCCAGCGGTGCATGATCCACACGAGCAATCCGACGAGGACCGCGTAGGTCGCGAGCAGCACCAGCATCATCTCCAGGACGTTCTGCGACTCGGACCAGATCTGCTTGACCGCGTAGAGCGTCTCGGGGACCGCGATGGCGTAGGCGAGCGTCGTGGTCTTGAGCAGGTTGATCAGGTTGTTGTTGAGCGCCGGCAGGCAGACCCGGAGCGCGAGCGGCAGGACGACGTGGCGATAGGCCTTCAACCGGGTGTAGCCCAGCGCCTCGGCGGCCTCGACGGTGGTCTTGGGCACCGCCTCGATGCCGGAGCGGAAGATCTCGACGTTGAACGCGCCGGCAAACAGCGAGAGCGAGACGATCGCCCATTGCACGTTGTCGAGGATGGGAACGCGCAGGCCGTCCGCCGAGCGCACGGCCGGCAGGAGCGTGCCGAGGCCGAAGTAGAAGAAGAAGATCTGCACCAGCGGCGGCGTGTTGCGGAACACCACGACGAAGCCGTTGACCAGCCCCCGCAGCAGGCGCGAGGGCCCGCTCTGCAGCAGCGCCCCGACCGCGCCGATCACCAGGCTGGCCAGGATCGTGCTGATCCCGAGCAGCAGCGTCATCCGCAGCCCGGCGACGTAGCGGTTCCAGTCATACGGGTCGTAGAAGACCGTAAAATTGAAGCCCGTGGTCTCGTAGAGACCCTGGAACCAGGCCTGGATCGCCTCGATCATCGCGGCCGATCACCTGGGCTCGCTGCACGGGCGCGCATCAGTTGGTCGCGTTCTTGTACTTCTCGTGCATCGCCTTCGAGTAGGCGGTGGGCTCGATGCCCCATTTCCGCTCGCCGGCGACGACGAAGCCGGTCTTCATCCAGTCCTTGGTCGCGTCCTCGACCATCGTCTGGAGCGTGGTGTTGCCCAGGGCCACCGCCATCATCCACGGCGCGTCGAGGATGCCCTTGAGCGGGAGGGCGTAGCCGGCCTTCCAGTCGTCGTCGAGCAGCTTACCCTGCAGCATGCTCTGGTCGTAGACGTAGCCCAGGCAGTTGCCCTGCTTGAGCGCGAAGAGCGGCTTCTCGGAGCCGTCGAAGGCGACGATCTCCGCCCCGTAGGTGCGGGCGACGTCCTTGTTGTACCAGGCCCCCGAGGTCGCGCAGAGCGGCTTGCCCTTTAGCTGCGCCCAGTCGGTGATGCCGGCGGTCTTGGGCAGCAGCACGTTGACGAAGTCGGAATAGTATTGCGGGTCGATCGCCTGCACGACGCGGCGGCGCTCCGGCTTGTCCGACAGCGTGGCGATCAGGAGATCGACCTTGCCCTGCTGGAGGAACTCGATCCGGTTGGCCGAGACCACCGGCACCAGCTCCAGCTTCACCCCGAGCCGCTTGGCGAGGTCGGCGGCGAGGTCGGGCTCCAGCCCGATGATCGCGCCGCTCGGATCGCGGAAGCCGAAGGGTTTGTAATCCGCCTTCACGCCGACGATCAGCGTCCCGCGCGCCTTGATCGCGTCGACGCCGTCCGCGGCCGAGGCCCGGCCGGGCCATGCCAGCGCCGGGATCGCCGCGAGGGCGGCCAGCGCGGCATTCGTCAGGAGGCGTCGGGACATGGGGCGCATCGGGTCGGTCCTGCTCGGGCGAACGGATCTTGGCACGGTTTCTAGCAATCCACGAGCCATCGGCCTTCGGATCAACCGAAGCGTGCGAGGGCGAACGGCGTGAGGTCGGGTCGCCCGGCGCCTCCGGCCAGGTCGGCGGCGACCGCCTCGCCGATGCCCGCAGAATGCTTGAAGCCGTGCCCCGAGCAGGCCGAGACGACGTGCACCCGGTCCATCCCGGGATGCCGGTCGATGATGAAGCCGCGGTCGGGGGTCACCGTGTAGACGCAGGCCGCGGCCCGGACGACCTCCGGGGTGGCGCCGGCCAGCCGGCCCGCGACGCGCAAGCGGTACATCGCGTCGGATTCCGCGGGGTCGACGCGCCGCGCGACGGCGTCGGCCGTGGTGGCGGTGCTGTACTGCTCGGTCGCGACCTTGATGGCGCGCTCCCCCGCCAGGGGCGGGAAGCCGTAGAGGTAATCCGTGTCGGTGGTCCCGTACATCCAGATGAACACGGGCGCGCGCGGCCCGTACGCGGATTCGTTCGCCAGGGCGTACCAGTGCAGGAGCTGGCGCCGGACCGTCAGCAGCCCGTCGAACGGGGCGCCGAGCAGCGGGGCGGTCCAGGCGCCGGCCGCAATCACGGCGCGATCGGCCAGGATCACGCCGTCGGCGGTCTCGATCCGGATGCCGGCCACGTCCTGATCCAGCGCCAGGACTTCGCAGCCGGTCCGGATCTCGGCCCCCAGGGCGGTCGCGCGGGCGAGCTGCGCCGCGATGCAGCGCTCCGGGAAGACGTAGCCGCCGCCGGGCTCGTAATAGGCCTTCTCGTCGCCCGCGAGGTTCAGGAATTGCGGGAAGCGGCGGGCGACCGCGGCCCCGTCGAGCACCTCGTGCGGGATCCCGGCCCCCTGCGCGGCGCTGATCGAGCGGCCGACGAAGTCCGGCTTGCCGTGATGGGACGAGACCCCGCGGCCGGGCGCCATGACGAGGGCGCCGCAGGCGTTCAGCAGCGTCTCGCCGGTGGCCGCCTCCAGCTCCCGCCAGATGCGATGCGAGGCGACGACGAAGGGCACGTAGTCGCGCCCTTCCCCGACGGCCTGGCGGGTGATCCGCGTCTCGCCGTGGCTCGACCCGAGGGCGTGCGGCGGCGCGTAGCGGTCGAGCCCCACCACCGCGGCCCCGCGCTTGGCCAGCTGGTAGAGGATCGCGCTCCCCATCGCGCCGAGCCCCAGGACCGCGACGTCGAACCGGCGCGTCATCGGGCCTGCCCCTGCGTGGGGGTGTGGCCGCAACGGGTATGTCCGTGACGACACGGGCGCGGAGCTGCGAGGCCGGGCATGCGATCGGGATCTCGGTCGAACGGGAAGTCGACCGTGAGCATGACGCGCTCGGGCGGTTGCGCATGACCGGGAGAGACGCTTTCTTGCACGGATGAGCCAAACCAGCGACGCGATGCCGGATCCGGGCGGCCCGGCCCCGGGGGATCGGCCGCAGGAGATCGGCTTCCTGCTGGTCCCGGGCTTCGGATTGCTGTCGTTCGCCTCGGCCTGCGAGCCCTTCCGGGCGGCCAACGATCTCGCCGGCCGGATCCTCTACCGGCTGCGCTACTTCGGCGAGGCCGGAGGCCGGGTCGCCTCGTCCTCGGGGGCGGAGGTCCCGACCGAGGAGCTGCCGCGCGAGCGCGGGCGCCTGGACACGGTCTTCGTCTGCGCGGGCGGCGACCCGACCGAGTGGGACAGGCCGGCGATCCATGCCGGGTTGCGGCGCATGGCCCGGTTCGGCGTCCGCGTCGGCGGCATATCGGGCGGCCCCTACTTGATGGCCGCGGCGGGGCTGCTGGCGGAGCGCGCCTTCACGATTCACTGGGAATACGCCGGCGCCACGGTCGAGGCGTTTCCGGACGCGCGCCTGACGCGGGCGCGCTTCGTCGCCGATGCCGACCGGCTGACCTGCGGCGGCGGGGTCGCCCCCCTCGACATGGCGCACGCGCTGATCGCCGAGCGCCTGGGGGCGGCCTTCGCGCGCCGCATCTCGGACTGGTTCCTGCACATCGCGGTGGGCGCCGCCGACGACCCGCAGCGCGCCTCCGCGGCGGAGCGGTACGGACTCCACCACCCGGCCCTGCTCGCCGTCCTCGAAACGATGGAGAAGACGGTCGAGGCGCCGCTCACCCGCCGGGCCATGGCCCGCCTCGCCGCGGTCAGCGCGCGCCACCTCGACCGCCTCTTCCGCGAGAAGTGCGGCCTGAGCTTCTCGGCCCAGTACCGCGCCATCCGCCTCGCCCACGGCCGGCGGCTGCTGCGGCAGAGCCCGCTTGCGATCGGGGAGATCGCGACCGCCTGCGGCTTCTCGAGCGCCGCCCACTTTTCCCGCAGCTACCGGGCCCAGTTCGGGTGCAGCCCGTCCTCGGACCGACGCACGGCGCCCGAGCGCGTGGCCTGAGCCCGGGCGGCGCGCCGAGCGCACCTTACAAAACGCCCGATCACCGGGCGCCCCCCTCTGCACGAGACAGCGCAGAGAGCGTTTTGCGCGGGGCTCTCAGTTCGCGCGCGCGACCTCGACGAGGTTGTCCGAGAACGACGGGGCGTGGCCCATGTCGGTGAAGGCCCCCGACGCGATGCTGTTGACCGTGCCCTCGTTGAGCTGGCGCCAGTAGCCCAGCGTCGCGACCACGATGCCGGCCCTCACGTCGTCGGTGATGCGCGCCACGCCCTTGAAGGCGCCGCGGTCGTTGCCGACCTGCACGCGGTCGCCGTCCCGGATGCCACGCGCGTCGGCATCGTGCTGGCTGATCATCACGAACTGCTCGCCCTGGCCCTTCTGCTTGTCCTCCATGTTGGCGTAGCAGGAGTTCAGGAAGTAGTGGCTCTTGGGCGAGACGATGTTCAGCGGGAAGCGCTTGGCCAGCTCCGGGTCGTTGGTGTGGGACTCGCGCGGGCCGAGGTAGTCGGGCAGCGGGTCGAGCGCCTCGCCGGGCTGGAAGCCCTCGTACATCTGCCGGAACGGCGGCGCGACGAAGTTCGTGGCGCCCTCGACCTTGAGCATGCACTTGCCGGTCGGCGTCGGGAAGTTGCCCTCCCGGTGGGGCGCCCGGTCGTCCGGCGTCCCGACCTTGAGGCGGGCGAAGCCGTGCTCGCGCATGTAGGCGAGGTCGATGCCCTCGCAGGCCGGCGACGACCAGTCGACGTAGTGCTCCAGGCACTCGCTGTCCGACCACTTGAAGTTCTCGTCCTCGTAGCCGAGGCGGGCGGCGAGCTGGCGGAAGATCTCGTTGTTCGGGATCGCCTCGCCGGGCGCGTCCGCGCACTTGGTGTTGTAGGTGAGATAAAGGTGACCCCAGGAGAGGATCATGTCCTCCATCTCGGCGCCCATCGTCGCCGGGAGAACGATGTCGGCGTAGGAGGCGGTGTCCGAGATGAAGTGCTCGGCCGAGACCATGAACAGGTCCTCGCGCATCAGCCCCTCGACGATCTTGTCGGTCTCGGGCGCCTGCGTGACCGGGTTCGAGTTCCAGCACATCATTGACATGATCGGCGGGTCGAGCTGCATCTCGCCGGTGAGCGCGCGCCCGATCTGCAGGTTCGAGACCACGCGGGTGCCCTCCGGGATCAGGTCGGGCCGGCACATCACGTCGAACTTGTAGGGATGCTCCCAGACGCCGAACTGGGTGACGCCGCCGCCAACGTGGCGCCACGCGCCGGTGAGCGCCGGGATGCAGGTCACCGCCCGGATGGTCTGGCCGCCGCCGTAATGCCGCTCCAGCGCCACGCCCATGCGGATGCCGACGGGCTGCTCGGTGGCCATCTCGTAGGCGAGCTTGCGGATGTCCTCGGCCGGGACGCCGGTGATCTCGGCAGCCCATTCCGGCGTGCGGGTGCTGGCCCGCTCCTTCAGCTCCTCGAAGCCGACCGTGTAATTGTCGACGTAATCCTGATCGACGAGGCCCTGCGCGATGATCGCATTGATCAGCGCCATGGCCAGCGCCCCGTCGGTGCCGGGCTTGGGCGCGATATGCCAGTCGGCCGCCTTGGCGGTGCGCGACGCGTAGGTGTCGATCACGACGACCTTGGCGCCCTTCTTCTGCGCGTCCTTGACGATGGCCCAGTGGTGCAGGTTCGTCGAGACCGAGTTGCAGGCCCAGATCACGATGTACTTGGAGTGGATGTAGCTGTCCGGGTCGAGGCCAGCGGTCGGCCCGACCGTGAGCAGCCACGCGGTACACGAGCCCTCGCCGCAGAAGGTGCGCTCGGTCACGGTGGCGCCCATGCGGTTGAAGAACGCGTCGCCGCCATTCAAGCCATGCACGAGGCCCTGGTTGCCGAGGTAGCTGTAGGGCGCGATGGCCTCCGGCCCGTACTGGTCGATGATCGCCTTCCAGCGGGTGACGATGGTGTCGAGGGCCTCGTCCCAGGTGATGCGCGCGAACTGCTTCGAGCCCTTCGGGCCGACCCGCTTCATCGGGTAGAGCAGCCGGTCCGGATGGTAGTGGCGCTTCTCGTAGTCCTTCAGCTTCACGCAGAGACCGCCGCGGGTCATCGGATGGTCCGGGTTGCCGCGCACGCCGAGCAGTTCCCCGTCCTTAACCTCGAAGATCATCGAGCAGGTGTCCGGGCAATCGTGGGGGCAGCCGCCGAAGAAGGTCTGGGTCAGGCTCTCCGCCTTGGCGACGAGCAGGGAGTCGGGCTTGACGATCTCGTTCATGGTTCCTCCACGGCCGAGCGTTTCGCTTTATTGTTCTAGCGAGCCGGCTCAGCGCAGAGGCAGGATGCACTGGAGTGCGAATAATTCCAAATTCTAGTCCCTGGTGAGGGCGCATCGGCGTGCGTTCGTCGTGTGGACCACGGTGTCGCGGCGCGGGCGTGCGGGGGTCGGTCGCGGAACGTCTGCTCCGGGGCGAAAAGCCGGGGGCCACTTGCCACCCCTGGCCGAGATCGCGGTGGGAACCGAGCCTCCGACTTCGACCACACGGCTGCGGCGCCGCGCGGGCAACGACGGGGGCGGGACCGTCGGCCGCTTAAAACCCCCGCCCCCGCGCCCTCAATGCAGCGTGTCGTCCAGGCAGGTTTCGCCCCCGACGTCGCGGGCCAGCGCCCGGCCGACATGCTCCACCAGCGGGCGCAGGGCGGCCAGGAGACCCGGGTCGCCGATCTCCTCGGCGGCCCGCCACATCTCGATCGCGTGGTGGCCCAGGCGCACGATCGCCGGGTCCTCGCCCTCGCGCCCGCAGGCCTCGTCCAGGATGTCCGAAATGCTCATGCGTGCAGCCTCCGCTCGGCGGGCACGGACGGGCGGATCGCCTGCGTGCGGGGGGCGTGCGGGGGCGCGGCGTCGAGGTTGAAGAACCGGTGCGACTCCGCGACCGTGTCGGGCGTCAGCCGGGCGTAGACCGCCAGGATGGAATGGCCCTGATAGGTCGTCGGCAGCCCGAGGGGCTCCACGTCCCAGCCGCAGGACATCAGCCGATTGACCAGGATCGGGTGCGTCTGCGCCAGCAAGCCGTCGAGGCCGCGCGCCCGCGCCACCTCGGCCGCCGCGATGAAGATCCCGGCGGTGGCCGGGTCGATGCGGCTGGTGCGGCCCTCGCGCCGGGACGGCAGCGTCCCGCACCGGGTCCACTCGTACACCGCCGCGCCCCGGGGCGCCGGGCCGCGCTCGGCGAGGTGCGGGTAGACCTCCGTGAGCAGATGCGGCCGGGTCGTCGGCAGCAGCCGCGTGTAGGCGGTCACGGCCGCGCCCTCCAGGTAGGCCAGGTGGATGCAGCCGGGGCCGTCGAACTGGTCGATCTCGCGGCCGTCGGGCCGGCGGCAGGCCTCCCAGTTCAGCCGCTCCACGAACAGGGCGTGCCGGAACCGGTAGATCTTGTCCATCAGATCGCCGTGCCGGGAAATATTGTCGTCGTCGATCACAACAACCATGGATCACTTCCCCCTTTGGGGGCGTGATGCCGGGTGGCGGGTCCGAAAGAGCCTCGTAAATTTACGAGGTCGGCGGCCGCCCCGGGGTCAGGCTATGATGCCCTGCCGCATGGCCTCGGCGACGCATTGGACGCGGTTGACCGCGTCGAGCTTGCGGGCGGCGTTCTTGAGGTGGAACTCCACGGTCCGCTGCGACGTGCTCAGGATCTCGGAGGCCTCCCAGCTGGTCTTGCCGGCCGCGGTCCAGCGCAGGCACTCGACCTCCCGCGCGGTGAGCCGGGGCGCCTTGCGCGCCGGGCTGCGGCCGCCCTCGCGGATCAGGGTCTCGGCCCGCTGGTAGGCGTAGATCGACACGAGGTGCAGCGCCGCCTTGGCGTCGTCCGACAGGTCGAGCCGGTCCGCCCCGAAGCTGACGCCGCCCCCTGGGCCGGACAGGTGATGGATCGGGACGCAGAACCCCTGTGTCAGCCCGAACTCGGTCGCCTCGCCCATCACCCGGGCGGCCCCGGCCTCGTCGGCCCGGTAGGGCGCCTCCCGCCACAGGAACGGCTCGGTGGTGCGCCGGACATGGTTCGCGACCGGGTCGATCCGCAGGTAGTCCCGGTCGAAATAGCGCTTCCGCCAGCCCTCCGGCCAGGCCGGCACCAGGGCGCAGCCCTGCGTGGAGATCGCGTGCTCCGCCGGCAGGTTGGTGATGATGAAGGCGTCGTAGCCGAAATACGCGCCGGCCGACCGCATCTCGCGCAGGATGTCCGGGATCCGCGCGGCCTGCTTGAGACGGCCGACGATCTCGAAGGCCTTGTGGCTATCCTGGCTCACGGAACGTCCGAATGCTTGCGGAGTAAAATTTATCCGACCTGTAGTTGTAGCAATGTCAGTCTCCCGCGAAGAAACCTATACATGAGGTTGCGCTACCGGCCAAGCGTACGGGGGCGGCCGCGACGGTCCGTGCGGTTCCACCGGGGCCGCCGGGTCTCAGGCCGGCGGCGCGCTCCCCGCGGTCCGCCGCGCCGGCCGGCTGACGAACCGGGATCCGGCGAGCAAAAAGCGCCAGGGCGTCTCGGCGCCGCGGGTGATCCCGATGCGGCGGTCCGCCGCGACCGCGACGGCCTGCGCCCGGGGCTCGAACCGGAACGGCGCCTCCGCCACCGGCAGGCCATCCAGCGCGCCGGTGACCCCGAGGGCCTGGCACAGCCGGCCGGGTCCGGCGCAGAGCAGCCGCGGATCGTCCGTGCCGCGCCGGGCCGCCATGGCGTCCTGGCCCTCGGTCGGCTCGATCGCCCGCAGCAGCACCGCGCTGCCCGGCTCGCAGACCAGGTTCAGGCACCAGTGCAGCCCGTAGGACCGGTAGACGTAGACGTGCCCGGGCGGCCCGAACATGCTGGCGTTGCGGCGGGTCGGGCCCGCGAAGCTGTGGGAGGCCGGGTCGGTCCGGTCGTAGGCTTCCGTCTCGACGATGAGCCCGCCCGCCGCGCCGACCCAGAGCCGCGCGCCGATCAGCTCCGCCGCCACCGCGGCGGCGTTCCGGGCGAAGAACAAGGCGGGCTTCGGATCGACGGGGGTCATGCTGGGCGTGTCATGCCGGAAGTGTCATCTGGATAGTGTCAGCCAGCCGGGCAAGGCCGGGCGGTCCGTTGGGTTGACGTTCGGCCGGCATCCGGGTCCGGCCCCGCAGACTTCGTGGACGTGGCGGATGGGCCGCGCGTTTCTTCGTCGATCCCCGGCCGACGGCAATGCCTTTTTCGTTCGCTTCGAAGGGACCGCGAAGTCTGTCGGGCGGCCTCCGCTCCGGTCCCGACCCGAAATTCGCCCGCACGTAGAAAGACAGCGGAGGCCGCGGACGCGGTTTGCTGGTACGACAGGCCGGCCAGACCGGGCCCGCTGCCGATCTCGTCGGACCTCCCAGCATGACGCGCACCTCGTCGATCGCGACGCTCCGAACCCCCGCCGGGGGTTTGCCGGCCGCCCCGATCCCGCTGCGCGCCCGGGTCCGGCCCGTCCTCGGCGTCCGCCGCCTGCGCCTATACAGCGGGCTGGTGCTGTTCGCCTACATCCTGACCCACCTGACCAACCATGCCCTCGGCAACGTCTCCCTCGACGCCATGGAGGACGGCCTCGATATCGCCTCCGCCCTGTGGCTCAACCCGCTGGGCCTGGCGCTGCTCTACGGCGCCCTGCTGATCCACCTGCTACTCGGGCTCCAGGGCCTCTACGTGGCCCGCTACTTCCGCTGGCGGCCCGGCGAGGTGGTCCAGATGGTCTCCGGCCTGCTGATCCCGCCGCTGCTCATCAGCCACGTCGCGGGCACCCGGATCGCCTTCGCCACCGAGGGCCTCGACAAGGGCTACGCGCAGGAACTCTACGCCTTCTGGGTCGCCGCGCCGCAGCAGGGCGCGATGCAGGCCGCGATGCTGGTCATCGCCTGGATCCACGGCTGCTCCGGCCTGTATTTCTGGCTCCGTCTGAAGCCCGCCTTCGGGCGCGCCGCCCCCTGGCTGCTGGCGGTGACGGTGCTGGTGCCGGTCCTCGCCCTGCTCGGCTTCGCGCAGGGCGGCCGGACGATCGCCGCACTCGCCCAGGACCCGGCCTGGCGCGCCGTGGCGCTCCAGCCGGTCCATGTCGGACTGCCCGACCAGGTGGCGCGGCTCGCCGCCATCCGGAACGGGATGCTGCTGACCTATGCCGGCCTGGTGGCCGCCGTGATCGCGGCCCGCGGGGTCCGGACCCTGGCGGAGATCAAGCGCGGGACGATCCGGCTGCGCTATCCCGGCGGCCGCGTGGTCCGGGTACCTCACGGCACCAGCGTGCTGGAGGCGAGCCGGCGCAACCGGATCCCGCATGCCAGCGTCTGCGGCGGCCGGGGCCGGTGCTCCACCTGCCGGATCCGCGTGCTCGACGGCAGCGACCGCACGCCCCCCGCGGGCCGGGCCGAGCGCGCCGTGCTGGAGCGGATCGCCGCCGGGCCGGGGGTGCGCCTCGCCTGCCAGTTCCGGCCCGAGGCCGACCTCGCCGTGGTGCCGCTGTTCCCGCTGCCGCCGCCGGTGCGGCAGGCGGATCTGCTCGACCGGGCGCAATCCGGCGAGGAGCGCTTCATCGTGGCGATGTTCGTCGACCTGCGCGGCTCGACCCGGCTCGCCGAGGAGCGGCTGCCCTACGACACGGTGTTCATCATCAACCGCTTCCTGGGCGCGGTCGGAGACGCGGTGCGGGAGGCCGGCGGCTCGACCAACCAGTTCCTGGGCGACGGCCTGCTGGCCCTGTTCGGCCTCGAGACCGATCCCGAGCCGGCGGCGCGCGACGCGCTCCGGGCGGTGGAGCTCGTGGCCGAGCACGTCGCCACCCTGAACGAGCTCCTGGCCGCGGACCTGGAGCACACCCTCCGGTACGGGATCGGCGTGCATGCCGGCCTGGCGATCGTCGGCGAGATGGGGGACGCCACCGACGCCCGCTTCACCGCGCTCGGCGACACCGTCAACGTCGCCTCGCGCCTGCAGGGCCTGACCAAGGTTTTAGGCTGCATCGCTGTGGTCTCGGAGGCGGTCTACTGCGCCGCCAAGGCCACGCCGACGGCGATCCGGGAGATCCCGGTGGAGGGCCGCTCCGAGCCGGTCCGGGTGAGCACGCTCGGGGTGCTCTGAGCCGCCGGGGTGTTCACGGATCGGTGCCATCTGGCACGGTGAGAAACCCCATCAGCACCGCTGGGCCGCCCTCCCCCCGGCCAGATGCCGGGACAGGGCCAGCATGAGCGGCACCACGGCGAGCGCCGTCACGGCAGCCGCCACCGCGGCCCAATGGGGGCCGGCCGCGTCCCCGAGCCGGCCATAGAGCAGCGGGGCCGCCAGCGCGCTGCCCCCGAGCGTGCAGGTGTAGAACACCGCGAACGCCCGCTCGACCCGGCCGCCCGGGGCGAGTTCCGGCACCGTGCCGTACAGGACCGACGAGGTGCCGTTCAGCATCACTCCGAGCAGCGGCAGCAGGATCAGCGCGGGCACGAGCGGCAGGGCGATCACCGCCAGGATCGTGGCCGCGGTCCCGGTCTCGGTCAGCAGCACGGTCCGGGTCACGCCGAAGCGCTCCCCGAGCCGGCCGCAGACGGCCTTGCCGAGCGCGCCGCCGATGAACACCAGCGAGAGCGCGAGCCCCACGGTGGTCAGGGCCGCGCCCTTCTCCTGCAGCAGGAACGGCAGGTAGAGCAGGAAGGCGGGGCGCGCGGCGTTGTCGAGGGTGCCGATGGCGACGAGCAACCCGAAGCCGGACCGCGCCTGCGTCCCGTCGCCCCCCCGCGCGGGGCCCGGGGCGGTTCGGGATGGCGCGCCGCGTGAGGCGGGATCACGCGGCAGCCAGCGGCCGACGCCGAGCGCGACCGCGACGCCCAATCCGGCGATCACCCAGAGCGCCGTGCGCCAGCCCGACAGGGTCAGCAGGACGCCGACCAGCGGCGGCACCGCCGCCTTCCCGAGGTCGCCGGCGAAGTTGTAGGTGCCGAGCGGCCCCCGCGCGGCGGCCCCGTAGGCCCGGGCGATCACGGTCGAGGCGAGCGGATGCTGGGTGCTGCTGCCGGCGCCGCCGAGCAGCAGGCCGGCACAGAGGCCGATCAGGCCCCCCGACGCCCCGGCGAGCGCGTAGCCGCCGGCGCTGAGCAGCGTGCCGAGGACCAGGACGGTGCGGGCACCGAGCGCTTGGGCGAGCCGGCTCGCCGGCATCTGCAGGGCGGCGAGCGCGCCGTTATAGAGCGAGCGCAGCAGCGCCAGCGCGACGTAGTCGAGGCCGAACTCCGCCTGCCAGACCGGCAGCAGCACGTAGATCAGGTCGGTGTAGCCGTCGTGGAGGGCGTGGTTGACCCCGGTGACCACGAGGGTGCGCTTGTCCTCGATGCGCTTGTCCTCGATGCGCTTGGCCGTCCGGTCCGGGGCGTCGTCCAGCGAGGCGGTGAGCTCCGATGCGCGGGCCATCTGCTTCCCTTGGTGGTTCCACCGCAGGATGCGGGTCTCGCGCCTGGCTGACAAACGACTTATGCTGACGCTCGCGTGAGGAAATCTGACAGACATGCATCGCCGCTTGCCGCCGCTCAACGCCCTCAAGGCCTTCGAGGCGGCGGCCCGTCACGCGAGCTTCACCCGCGCCGCCGAGGAGCTGCGCGTGACCCACGGAGCCGTGAGCCGGCACGTGCAGATGCTCGAAGGCTGGCTCGGCGTGCCGCTGTTCGAGCGTCACAACCGGCGCGTGGTGCTCACCGAGGCCGGGCAGAGCTACGCCGCCGAGATCGGCGCCGCCCTCGACCGCGTCGCCCTGGCCACCGCCCGCCAGGTCGAGCGCGGCCGGCCGCGCCTGCTGCACGTCAACGCGCTGGCCACCTTCACCCTGCGCTGGCTGATCCCGCGCCTGTCCGGCTTCCAGGTCGCCCACCCCGCCGTGGAAGTCCGGCTGACCACCTCCAACGTGCCCCTGGCCCACCTGGTGGACCCGTTCGACGTGGCGATCCGGGGCGGGCCGGATACGCGTCCCGGCCATATCGGGCAGCCGTTCCTGTCCGAGCGGCGCCTGCCGGTGTGCAGCCCGGCCCTGCTGCGGCGCCTGCCGCTCCACGAACCGGAGCACCTGCGCTACCATACCCTCCTGCACGCGGCGACGCTCCCGGAGGTCTGGCCGCACTGGCTGCGGGCCGCCGGGGTGCCGGACCTGACGCCGCAGGCCTCGGTGACCCTGGAGCACTTCTACCTGACGCTGCAGGCCGCCCTCGACGGCCTCGGCGTCGCGATGGGCCCGGAGCGCCTGATCGCCGACGACGTGGCCGCCGGCCGCCTGACCCGCCCGTTCGCGGGCCCGTCGCTGCCGGCACGGAGCTACTACACCTACGTGCCCGAGACCCGGGCGGACGACCCGACCGTGCGCGCCTTCTGCACCTGGCTGACCGAGGCGGCGCACGACGCCTGAACACGGGACAGGGAGCGGGATGGCATCCGGAGCTATCCTGGCGCAAGAATGCTTGTCAGGCATAGATGTTTGTCAGGCATAGATGCTTGTTAGGAATGCGTTCGACGGCGTCAGCGCCGACCGGCGGACGCCGCTGCCGAAGGTGAGTTCATGGCGCGCAAGCGTCTCCGCCCCACGATCGCGTATCTGTCCGAAGCCGTGGCGCGGCTCGGGCTCGCCCCGGATTCCGTTGATCTGGAAACCCTGCGCGCCGATCTCGAGCTGCCTGATTTCGGTGCCGAGGTGGAGGACGAGCGGGTCGCCCAGGCGTTGCGCGCCCGGCAGCGGGCCCGGGCCTTCGCCGAGACAGGGGTCCCGGCGGTCCGGAAGGCCATCCCCACCCTGAAGGCCGCGATCACCCGGGACCATCGGGTGATCTGGACTATCCGGATCGAGATCCCGCTGCTCGACAACGGCCGCATGGACCTTCGGATCGACATCGCCCCGGACCCGGCCGCCGCCGAGATCCTGTCGCGCATGGCGGCCCGGAACGATCCCGCCCACCGGGTCGAGGCGCTGCGGGCGGCCGTGGCGGAGCGGGCAGCCGAGGCCGTCCGCAGCTTGAGCAAGCCGGTCGAGCGCCTGCGTGCGCAGATCATCCAGGACCTGCGCGAGGTCGGGGCCGATGCGGCCGCCTACATCGCCCACATGGACCGGTCGCTCCGGTCCCGGGTGTTCGCCTACGGGCCGAAGCTGGCACGCGCCCTGGTCGACGCGCTCACCCCCGTGCGCCGCCACGCCAAGGCGGTGGCGAGCGAGGGCTCGCGCCTGCGCCGCCTGCGCGATCAGGTCGGCTTCGGTGCCTATATCGAGCGCTTCGCCGCCGCCCGCCGGCTGAACCGGCGGATCCTGTTCCACATGGGCCCGACCAATTCCGGTAAGACCTACGCGGCCCTGCAGATGCTGACGGCGGCGCCGACGGGCACCTACCTGGCGCCGCTGCGGCTGCTCGCCCTGGAGAATTACGAGGCCCTGCGCGAGCGCGGGCTCCGGGCCGGGATGGTCACTGGCGAGGAGGTTTTAGGCGAGCCCGAGCCGACCCACACCGCCCGCACCATCGAAACCGCCGACCTGACCCGCCCCATCGATGTCGCGGTGATCGACGAGATCCAGATGCTGTCGGATCCCGACCGCGGCTGGGCCTGGACCAACGCCCTGTTCGGCGTGGCCGCCCGGACCGTGGTCGTGTGCGGTTCCGACGACGCCTTGGCCTATGTCCGCCGCGCCGCCGAGGCCGCGGGCGAGTCGCTGGAGGTGATCCCGTTCACCCGCAAGTCGCCGCTGCTGCTGCTCGACGAGGCGGTGCCCCTGGAGAAGGTCGAGCCGGGGGACGCGGTCGTGGCGTTCTCGCGCCGAGCCGTGCACGAGAACCGCGAGATCCTGGTCGCCCGCGGGCACCGGGTGGCGACGATCTACGGCGCCCTGTCGCCGGAGGTGCGCCGGGCCGAGGCCACCCGCTTCCGCACCGGCGAGGCCAACGTCCTGGTCACCACCGACGCGATCGGCATGGGGCTCAATCTCGGGCCGCTCCGGCGGATCGTGTTCTCGACCGTGCGCAAGTGGGACGGCGTGAAGGAGCGCGGGCTGACCAATTCCGAGATCCGCCAGATCGCCGGGCGGGCGGGCCGCTACGGGCACCAGGAGGTCGGCTACGTGGCGGCGACGGACGCGATCGCCGTCGAGCCGATCCGGGTCGCGTTGTCGGGCGCTCCCACGGCGCCGGCAGCGGACTCGCGCTTCTTCGTCCGGCCGGATCTCGGCGCGATCCGCTCCGTCGCCGCGGAGATGCAGACCCACAGCCTCCACGAGGTGCTGACGCACTTCGCCCGGGCGACCTTCTACGCCGGCTCGCCGTTCCAGCCCTCGGCTCTGGAGGAGATCCTGGAGGTCGCGCGGGTGGTCGACCGGGCGCGGTTGCCGATCGAGGAAAAGTTCGCCTTCTCGGTCTGCCCGATCAACCGGCGCGACGAGATCGCCATGGGCATGCTCGAACGCTGGAGCCAGGCTCGTGCGGCCAGCACCACGGTCCCGGCCCTGCGGGCGAACCTGACCGGGGAACTCGACTACCAGGAGCGGAGCGTCCGCCTGGCCAGCGCCTATCTATGGCTGTCACGCCGCTTCCCCGACACCTTCGACGACGTCGAGGCGATCCGGCACATGCGCAGCCGCGCCAACAACGCCATCGAGCAGCACCTGCGCGAGACCGCGACCCGCAAGGCCGAGCGCCGCACCCGCCGGGCGGGCACGCGCTAATCCGACCAGCGGTAACCGAGGCTGGCGATGATGGTCCGGCCGTTGCCGTAGAAGCAGCCCCCCGCCGCGAAGCAAGACGCGACACTGGTCCGGTCGAACAGGTTGGCGGCGTTCATCGAGACCTGCCAGCCCGCAGTTCCGGATCGGCGGCGCCGAGTTCGTGGCGGACACCGATGTCCACCAGGGTCACGGGCGGCACCGAGAAGCTGTTGGCCGGGTCGCCGGCGCTCCGGCCGGTGGCGCGGATCCCGCTGGCGAGACCCGGGCCACGATCCCAGGGACCGGATCCGTTCCCGTCATCCCGCGTCGCGTCACCGTAAGCACGGGCAGCGCGATCTCCGTGTCCGTGTCGCTTCGCGGAACCGCCGTGTTCGCCGATCGACCCGACGCGCGCATCGACCGCGCCCGGATCAATGGCGCAGAGCCGGAATGACCCTGCCCGTCCGCCCGGCTACGCCTCCGTCTGGTGCCGGGACATGGACGCGTTGTTCGCAGGCGGCGACCCCTTCGTGCCGATCTATGACGGGCGCCGGCACGACGAAGCGCATGACGACCGGGTCGTGCGCGGCCTCTAGCTGAAACGGAACAAGAAAGCCCTGGGCGGGCGCTGCCGCGCATTGATCGTCGTCGAGCCAGACCCGGAGGGCCGCCACGCCCTTTTCCAGCGTGATCCGCGCGTTCGGCACGCGCCAGGCCGCATGCGCCAACGATCGCGAAGCCGTCGCACTGGCTAGGCAGACCCTGGACACGGTGGGCTGATCGGAGCCGCAGCGCGCTCAGGCCCCGGCGGTCTCGATACGCCCGAGCGCATCGAGAATCGGGCCGACGATCGCCCGGGCCGCCTCCGCCGCACCCGCTTCGTCCCGTTTCCGGATCGCATCGACCACCCGGCGATGGGCGGCGAGGTCGGGCTCGGGCAAGGCCCTGTCGGCGAGCGCCGTGCCGGTACTGCCGTGCGACGACAGGGCGAAATAGCGGTAGAGTTCCGCGAGCGCGGCGTTGTCGCCGCATTGCGCAACCGCGACATGGAAGGCGATGTCGCGTTCGATGAAGGCAGCGAGGCCCCCATCCTGGGGACGGTCTCCGCGTGCTTCCAGCAAGGTTTCGAGCCGCGTCACATCGTCGTCCGTCCGTCGCGCCGCCGCCCGGCGGGCCGCCTCGGTCTCGAGAAGCGCACGCAACTCGAAATGGTCGCGCAGACTCGCATGGGCGACCCGGCGCATGACCTCCGCCGGATCGACGTTGAGGCGGACATAAGTCCCGTCCCCCTGTCGCACCTCCAGCACCTTGGCATGAGAGAGAACCCGCACGGCCTCCCGCACCGTGTTCCGTCCGACCTGCAGCATCGCGGCGAGTTCCGCCTCCTTCGGGATGCGCGCCCCGACCTTCCAGCGGCCGGTCTCGATCTGCGTGCGGATGAGATCGATCGCCGAATCGACCAGCGAGCGGCGGGCGGCCTGAGGCAGATTCGAGGTTGAGGGCATGCGCTCAGCTTCATGCCGGGATGCGGGATCATCGTGCGCATCCGGCGAAGGCCGCCTTGTTTGGAGGTTTATCGGCGTCCAGCTTTTCGGTGATCTGATCCGGCATCGGTGCTGGCATCGGTGCTGGAGATGCTCGGATGGACGATGCGACCTACGTCC